>CAYVBB010000149.1:0-3059 GCA_964448515.1 uncultured bacterium
ATTGCCTGAATCTAAAAAAATAATATCTAATTATGAAAAAAATTTGAGTTTAAACAATCAAGATAAAGAATGGATATGTAAAAAGTGCAATAAATTGAATCCATTTAATTTTGATATATGTTGGAATTGTAATAAATAATAAAAATTTATTAAAAAAATGACTCGAATAAATATAATCCCTGTTTCAGAATTATATGATCAACATCTCATAGCTGAATATCGAGAAATTACAATGATACCAGCTTCATTAAATAAAACTCTTAAAAGTAAGGCTGGACTTAACAAGTCTAAAATTTCAAAACAATATACTAATTCTAAATTTCATGTTTATTTTTTTTATAATAAAGGAAAATATTTAGATAAAAGGTATAAAGAAATTATTAAAGAAATGAAAGCTAGAGGATTTAAGCCTGATTCTAAAAGGAAATTTCCAAAAGAAATATTTATTAATAATAATTTATATAATGATTGGATACCTACAATTGAAGATTATAAAATAATAAGAAAAAGAATACTTTCTAAGCTAGCACAAAAACCAAATTGGTATAAAAAAAGCTTAATTCATTGATTTATTTTGAAATTTATTCCATATTCCAAATGGTATATATAAGATCAAAAAATAAATAATAAAAATTGGTTGAATATACAATATATAATCAGGGGATGGATATTGAGAAACAAAATTTAAGAAAAAATTATCTACTTTTGGCAATTCATTTACATAAAAATAATTTGCAGAATCACCATTTGAATTAACACCTAGTAAACTATTAAATATTAATGCAAAAGGTGCAATAAGATTTATTAATAAATAAGTTAAACAAACACCTGTAAATTTTAATCTATAATTATAAGCAGTCATTAACCATATTAAGTTTAAAATAATTAGAGAGTGCTGTAATTGAATACAGATAACCCCCATCAAGTTATTAATATTTAAAAAATCTGGTGTAATTATACCTTGCAATGCACCTGAGAACCCTAATAAAAAAGAACAGTCAAATAAAAAATTATATGACGAATATTTTTTATCGGGCACATATTTTCTACTTAAAAAAATACATATTAATGAAAAATAAAAACTAATTTGACAAAATTGTAATAGTGGTAGATCTCTTTGAATAGAAAAAATATAATTTGAATCTAAAAAAATACGATTTATAAAATCTAAAACTTCTTGAAATAAACAAAAAAATATTATCAAGTTAGAAATTTTATATCTTAATTTTTCATTTTTTAAATTATATCCTTTGAAAAATAAAACCATCCAAACTATCAGCATTATTACTGATAGCAAATTATGATAAAAATATTTACTATCGATTAATAATTCTGTAAACATATATATAATTATTAATTAATACTATATGATTGATAAACTAATTTTTCCACGAATCTTAAATTATTCATATTATTAGAGAATAATCTTAATATTACATCCCCTTTATTTATTTTATCATTATTTTTTTTAAAAAATTCAGCCCCTGAATTATTATCTTTATTACCAGTTAATACATTTATATAATTAATGGCTTCACCAATTTTTTTAGTATTAATAAATTGTAGTTTGCCTGATTCTTTAGCTTTTATATCAATACTCTCAGTATAATTACAATGAATACTCTTCATATCACCACCATGTTCATAAACCATCTTTTCAAAAACTTCATAGGCTTTTCCATTACTAACTACACTTAACATTTTTTCTTTCGCATTATTAATTTTTGCCAAAGAACATGCAACTTCTCCTAAATCAAAAACTACTTTCATTAAATCATCTGGTCCTTTACCTTTTAAACAATCAATAGATTCAATAATTTCACAACTTAATCCTGAAAAATTACCAAGTGGTTGATTCATATTAGTACCTAAATATTTTACATCAACATTAAATTTTAATCCAACTAAAGATAATAATTCCCCCAACTTCTTACCTTCTTCCTTAGTTTCTAAAAAAGCTCCATTGCCATATTTAATATCTAATACTAAGCCTTGGATTCCTTCAGATATTTTTTTACTCATTATACTTCCACAAATTAGGGGCAAAGATGCAATTGTATCAGTTTTATCACGTAATGAATAAATTTTTCTATCAGCAGGACAAATTTCATCTGTTTGACCAATAATTGAAATCCCAATATTTTCAACATTTTTTTTAAAATTATTAATATTTAACAAACCATTATAACCTGGAATAGACTCAAGCTTATCTAAAGTTCCTCCAGTATGCCCTAGATACCTACCAACAACCATTGGAACATAGCATCCACATGCTGCTAAAATAGGACCAAGTACTAATGATACTTTATCTCCAATCCCACCAGTAGAATGTTTATCTATAATATAACCATCAAGATTATTAAAAGTAATTTTCTTACCTGAATTAATAATTGAATCTGTATAATATACAGTTTCATCAATTGTCATCCCTTTATCAAAAATTTCTTTTAACCATAAAGTCATATCTTTATTAGTTATTTTATTTTTTAAATATGAATTTACAATGAAATTAATTTCAGTAGAATCATGAGTTTTATTATTAATTTTATTATTAATTAATTTTTGAATATCTAGCATTAAAATTAACCAAAAGGATATGGTAATAAATCTGATATAATATGAGTCTCATATTCATCTTTTTTTCCATTTGAAACATAAATTGGAATTCTACCTAAATATTCATGAATTATTTGTCTACAAGGACCACATGGCTTAGCAGATAAAGGTGACACAATAGCTATTGCCTTGAATTTTGTTATACCTCTAGATAACGCAGCATAAATAGCTACTCTCTCAGCACACATTGTACTAGGATAAGCTGCGGACTCGATATTACATCCCAAAACTATTTCATTATCTATCGTATATAGTGCACAGCCAACCGAAAAATTACTATATTTTGATTGAGAATTTTTTTGAGCTTTAACTGCTTGTTGAATTAAGTCTAAAGGATCCATTTTTTTATAAGTTATAAGTCTAATTTAATACAATATCTTAATAAAAGAATTATTTATTAACAATATAAATAGCTATCAAACTAATTAGTCCTCCAATTATTG
>CAYVBB010000150.1:0-3001 GCA_964448515.1 uncultured bacterium
AAATCCCACATTTTAAATTTATCCCAATCATCTCTATATTCATCCTCTACATCAAATTCTGAATACTTAAACTCATATTTTGGAATATCTATTTGAATATATCCACCAGATTCAAAATCTAAAATTTCTCCTTTAGGAAGTTCAAGAACTAATTCCTTTATAAAAGTAGCAACATTATTATTACTTTTTACTGTACATTCCCACTTTTTAATATTAAAAATCTCATCAGGTATTTTAACTTCCATATCACCCTTAACTTTTACCTGGCATGCTAATCTAAAATTATCTTTAATTTCAGATCTTGAAAAATGTGAAATTTCTGTAGGTAATATATCACCACCACCCTTTAATACTTGGCACTTACATTGAGAGCAAGTTCCCCCACCACCACATGCAGAAGGAATAAAGATATTTTGGCCTGATAGAGATGATAATAAAGAAGCACCTGGTTTTACTAATGGAGATTTATCACTATCACCATTTATTAAAATTTTAGCATCACCTTGAGGTAGTAATTTCTTTTCAGCAATTCCAAGTAATATAACTAAAAGTAGAATTATTAATGAAAAAACTATAATTGATGTTATCGTTGTAGTTAATATCATAATTGAATTCCTGAAAAAGCTAAATATGCCATAGATAGTAAACCAGTTAAAATCATTGTTATACCCAAGCCCTTTAATCCATCTGGAACATTTGAATATTTTAATTTAAAACGTATAGCTGCCATCGTAACAATAGCTAAATAAAATCCAACACCTGAGCTTAATCCAAATACAATAGATTCACCAAATGTATACCCTCTTTCATTCATAAATATAGATGCACCTAGAATAGAACAATTGACTGTTATAAGTGGAAGAAAAATACCAAGAGAGTTATATAGGGTTGGACTAAATTTATCTATAAACATTTCTACAAACTGAACAAGTGCAGCGATAGTAGCTATAAAACATAATATCCTTAAAAAATCTAAATTAACTTGTCCTAAAGCAGTAATTCCTGTCCAAGATAAAGCACCATCTTTTAACAAATATGTATTTATAACCCAATTTAAAGGAACTGTTAATCCATTTACAAATATTACTGCTTTACCTATTCCTTTAGATGCTTCAACATTTTTTGAAATTGCTAAGAATGAACACATACCTAAGAAATATGCAAGTAAGATATTTTCTATAAATATAGATTTAGTAGCTAAACTCAAATAATTAACAATTATATCCATATTACTCCTCTACAAAGGATGTTATTGAACGTTGTGCCCAAATTATTAAACCTAGTATAATAAATGCACCAGGAGCTAAAATCATTAAACCATTATTAAATGTTTCAGGTAATAAACGATAATCAAAAACTGTTCCAAATCCAAATAATTCTCTAAAAAAAGCAACTAAAATTAACATCATTCCATACCCCAGTCCATTACCTAAACCATCAAAAAATGAGTCTTTTATATTATTTTGCATAGCAAAACCATCAGCTCTACCCATTACAATACAATTAGTAACAATTAAAGCAATAAAAACAGATAAAGACTTACTTAAGTCATACATATACGCCGCTAATGCTTTATCTATTAAAGTAACAAGTGTTGATATTACAGTCAATTGAACAATAATTCTGATACTTGATGGAATATAATTTCTTAGCATCGATATTATAACATTTGACATTGTAACAACAAATGTTAAAGCAAAGGTCATAACAAGAGCTTGTTCAAGTTTAACAGTTACAGCTAACGCTGAACAGATTCCAAGTACTTGTCTACTTATAGGGTTATTATCAATAAGAGGATCTATAAATATTTTTTTATTCATTTATTATTCCTAAAATAATTTTCATACCTTAATAAATCTCTTTTTAACAATATTTCTACTCCTCTACTTGTAATTGTAGCACCGCTAATACCATTAACTTCATATAGACTTTTTTCATTTGCCTGGCCTGCTTTTGTAACTAAAATAGAATTAATATTATTATCTAAGTAAATTTCTTTACCAATAAAACTTGATTTAAACCATTCTTTAGTTATTTCAGCTCCTAAACCTGGTGTTTCACCATGCTGATAAAATGTAATTCCTTTTACGGTAGAATAATTGTTATTATCAATCGCTAAATAACCATACAAAGATGACCATAAACCTTTTCCTGATATAGGTAATATAAATGCATCCATTGTGTTTGAAGAATAAGCTGGTAAATATTCATTTTCACCAAAATAATATTTAAGCTCACCCGATGAATTATTTTCAATGATTTCAAATTCACTATGTTTAATATTCGAATGAGTTTTGCCATTAATATCTAAAGTAATTTCAAATATATTATCTTTAAATGAATCTATAATTTCTTGTGAATTCATAATGTTTGTATTAATACCAATTGTTTGTAACAAATTTTTCTTTTTATCCAATTCTTTATTAAATAATGTTTTTCCTTTTAACCCCTCTGAAAAAACAGATAACAATAAGCTAGATAAAAACGTAAGTGATAATATAAATAAATATTTATTTTTCATTTAAAATTTGACGATTTTTTATGTGATTTTGTATGACATTATAATCAAACAATGGTGCAAATGCATTTGCAAATAGTATGGCTAACATCATCCCTTCAGGATAAGCTGGGTTTATACATCTTATAATAACAACCATGAAACCAATTAATAATCCATAATACCACCTACCTGTATTTGTTTGTGCACTTGATACAGGATCTGTTGCCATAAATACCATACCAAAAGCAAAACTTCCCATTACAAAATGGTACATTGGTTTTATATCTAACATTGGTCCTGTACCATCAATTTTTCCTATTTGATTTAATAACAATGATGTTAATATCATACCTAATGTAGTAGCTACCATTGTTCTCCAACTACCTATTTTTGTAATTATTAATACAAAAGCACCAAAAAAAATACCTAAAGTAGATGTTAAGCCTAATGAACCTGCTACAAATCCAAAGAAAATATCACTCCAAGAATACGAAAGCTCTA
>CAYVBB010000151.1:0-2634 GCA_964448515.1 uncultured bacterium
TTACTATCATCATAAACCATTAATTCATTACAAACATCAATTGCTAATTCATTATCACCTTTTTCTATTAAACCTTCAGCATAATCTAAACCATACTGGATATTACTCTTATCACCATTCCATCTTTCCTTATCAATTTCTATTTCATCTTTTCCTAGTTTACTATATGCTATTTTCTTTTCAGATATTGCTTTTTTATTTTCAGAATCTATATTTAACCACACCTCTAAGATTCTAAGCTGCTCTTCAAACATTTCGTTCTTCTTGTAAGTATCATTCATTCGCTCTAATGCTCTAACATTTTCAGGATTTATTTCAAGCAACCTTTCAATGAAATATAATTGCTCTTGAATATTATTTAATTTACCTGCATTCCATGCAGCATATTCCAAAAGTACTTCATCATTTGGATTATTCTTTAATCCTTGATTAAAAGCCCACGATGCACTATCTGGCTTACCAACTTCAATAAAAGACCTGCCTAAGTACCTATATAAATTTTTCTCATTACCTTTAACACATCCACAATAAATTGCTGTTTTATATTGATCAATACACCCTCTATAATCCTTGCCTTTCCAATTTGTTGAAGCAAAACTTAAAAATAAACTACAATCATTTTCTCCATCAAAATCCATATCGCATTGCGGTTCAAAAACATCTTCATAATCATCCTCATATGAAAAAACAATACTAAACATTAAAAATAATATGACCATAATACTTTTATACATTTTAATTTTCCCTTTCACTTACAAACCATTTTTCTCCACTAACAATTGATAAAAGAATTTGATAATAATTTTCATCATTGTAAATATTATTTGTAAAATTCTTATTCCCAAATTTAAAGGATACATCTACAAAATTTTTAGTATTAAAATAATTTATCCCAAGTCCCAACGTTAATCCTGAATCTTCAATTTTATAGCTATTTAATTCATATATTTTTCGATATACACCTAATCTTAATATTGATTTATTAATTTTAGAATTTGGTCTTTTATAATCGATAGAATATATACCAAGATGATTTGATTTAATATTATTAACATTATTATTTAAAATATTTAAAAAATCATAAGAATTAAATGAATTATAAAAATGATTCTCATAAATAATTCCAAAATTTTCATTTAACTTATATTTAAATCCAAAGTCTCGTTCATACAAATTATCATCTATATAATAGTTCTCCGTATTCAAATTCCCTAATGTATCAAAATATGGTGTAAAGCTTATATTTAAAGGATTTGTTTGACTATATGATATAACAAACTCATACTTTTTTAAATCATATCTAAATTCTATATTATATTTATCTGAAGAATATTTTTGATTATTAATAAATGATTCAATATTATTAAAATCATATGAAATATTTTCATTACTATCAAAACTAACATTATAAAGGTTTAATAAGTATTTATATTCACTACTACCAAATAATTTACTCCACTTAAAACCAAAAGAAACTTTATCCGTTAATTTTGATGAATATAAAATAAAAAATTCTGATATTCCTCCTTTAAATGAATAATCAGTATTATAAGCAAGAGGATTTCCTGTTGGTGAATTTTGACTAGGGATAAATACATAATCTAATTCAGAGACAGTAATATTAGACCTTAATAACGGATTCATTCCGATAGAAACTGCTTTATTATTTCCTACTGGGAATGAAAATGATAACATTTTAAAATTATTAGAAACCAAATTATCAGATTCTACTGAATAATTATGCACATCAATAGACATTATCAAATTTGAAAAAGATGATTTCCAATATGAAGAACAAGATGAAAAATTAATTCTGTCTGAATATCCATTAAAATATTTTGAATCAGCTATCCCTGCAGATGATGCATCATGCGTATTTATATATTCTCCAAAACCTGTCAATGATACAGTTGATGTTTGTGAAAATAAGGAAGTAAATAATATAAATAAGTAAACATACTTCATTCTGAATAAAATATCTCTAATCTTGGGTTATATTTATCATCATTTTCATTATAAATTATTGATAAATTATTAAAATTATAATTTTCATCAGATAAAGTCATTTTAATTCCATCATAATCATAATCATTATTAATATATTTTTGAATCAATGATCCTATATTAATTTTTATTGAATCCATAGATTCTGTTACATTTTGATTATTTATATATTTAATAATTTTATAACTGCTATCATCATGATGAAAATATTCAAATAAAATTTCAGATTCACTATCTATAAAATGATGAGAATTTTCTGTCTTATCAAAATATAAAACTAAATTAGTAAATTCATTTGAAATATTAGAATTAGAATGATTATCAATAAAATCACTTAATGAATAGTTCATATTAAAAAAATCCAAAGAATTTTTAATACCATACCCATAACAAAGATTAAACAAATTAGATTCATAAATATTATTTTCTTCACAACCGCTATTTACACAAATATCAGGTAAATCATAAATAGTTGCATCAATAATATATTTTAAACCATTTTCAACGATTTCATTTGATTCAGGAAAATAATTACCATTATCATCATCAAACTCATATGAAAACAGATACAAAGACTGATTATCAACAATTTCTATTTCACTTGAAAATGGAATATGTTTTAATTGAAAT
>CAYVBB010000151.1:2644-2929 GCA_964448515.1 uncultured bacterium
CCAATAATGAATAAACATTAACTTTTATTTTATATTTATTTTCTTCAATTCTTTCAATAGATGAAATCCAAAGAGCTAATCGATTATCACTTGACAAAGGAGGTTGAGAAAATTCTATTATATTATTTGATTCTGCTACATAATCTTGATTATCAATAGATAAACTATACAAATTTGACCCTAATGTTAAATCAGCTGAATTTGAAAGATAATTAGATTCTTCATTATTTTGTTTATGATCATATCCATAATCATACCATCTTTCTCCCTCATCATAATCTGTCC
>CAYVBB010000152.1:0-2923 GCA_964448515.1 uncultured bacterium
AACAGGAATTTTCCCTCCTATAGGAATGGAACAGTGGGAAGAATCTTTTAGTCATTATAAATCTTTTCCTGAATATAAAATAATAAATTATAATATTACCTTAAGTAAATATAAATATATCTATTATTGGGAATATTTGCACAGATTGTTAGGTCGAATGATAGGTTTGTTATTTTTAATACCATTTTTATATTTTCTTTATAAAGGTTATCTAAAAAAACAATTAATAAAAAAATTATTAATTGTTTTTTTTATGGGTGGATTCCAAGGATTTTTAGGTTGGTATATGGTAAAAAGTGGTCTTGTTGATATTCCCCATGTAAGTCATTATAGATTAGCTGTTCATTTATCTATGGCTTTTTTGATTTTATCATATGTTTATAATTTAAAATTATCTCTAATTGTTACAAAACTAAGTAAAGATTATAATTATAAGTTTTATGATAGATTTATTTCAATTATTCTTATTTTATTATTTATTCAAGTTATATATGGAGCGTTTAATGCTGGTTTGAAAACTGTAAATACAGTAAATACATTCCCATTTTATAATGGTTTAATTCCTCTCCCCTCTAATATTTCTTTAAGTTCATTCTGGTTAATTATTTTTGAAAATCATTATGGAGTTCAGATTATTCATAGATTATTAGGATTCATAATTATAGGACTGGTAATGTTTTTTTCTTATAAATCAAATATGTCAAATAGTAGAATAAAGCTAGAAAGTAAATATCTAATTGTATTAATTTTATTTCAGTGTATAGTAGGTATTTTAACTCTTATATCGAATGCTTCAATTGTATTTGCTTTGTTTCATCAATTTTTAGCTATTTTAACTATACTTTTTGCTATTAAAATAAAACATAATTTAAAGTATAAGGATTAATGGAATCTAAAGAACAAAAAAAATTTAATGGATTATTTGCGATGATAGTCTGTACACTTCTAACATTAGTTTATTATATAATCACTTTATATTACATTTAATGATAAGAAAACAACCCGTTCATCCAAAGTTATATATCAAAGAAGAATTAGTAGAATCTTCGAGTAAAATGTATAAGTATTTATCTAATGAATTTATTGATAGTGAAAGAGTTATTAAAAAAGAATTAGATTTTGAATGCAAAAATAATGATTCCATTTATAAAAAAAATAAAATAGAATATAAAAAATTAGAAAATTTTATTAAGATACAGAAAAAGGTTTTAAACAAGCATCAAAAAGCAAGAAATTATGATGCTGAAAATATTGTTAAAGCAAGTATTGTGTTAATGGAAAATTTTAAAAAACAATTTGATAATTGGTTTAAAAAAAATAAAGTTTAGTAATGAATTTTGATTGGATAACTTTGAAATGGTTAATGGAAAATCTTAATTGGATAATAGGTTTTTTGATTTTCAGTACTTTGATATTATTTTTATTCCCTGTTCTATTGGGTTATGATTTAAAAAAGAAAGCAGATAAAATAAAAGATCAAAATGATGTTTAATTTAAATTTATTATTATTATTATTATTTGTTTTTTTTATGGTAGCTATGAGTAAAATAATGAGACTATCAAAAGAAGTAAGAAAAATAAATAGAACATTAAAACATTTAAATAAAAAAAATAAAGAAAATGAAAGATAAGATAGAAACAACAGAAGATATTAATAATTCTAGCAGAGTATATGCACTATTCTACTCATTTTTTTTAATTCCTTTAATGATAACTATTTTTGGTTTTCTTTTTTTCTTTTTATTTGAAATTTTAACATATGAAAATCAAGATCCCCAGCATTTACTTAATAATATAAAATCTGGTTCACTTACAAAGAGATGGCAGTCAGCATATGAATTATCAAATTTAATGAAAGATGTAGAAAAAATTCCAACCGATGATTTATTTATAAGCCAAATGATATCAATGTATGAGAAATCTATTTATGATGATTCTCGTGTTCGTACATACTTAGCGTTAGCAATGGGACAAACTGGAAATCAAAATTTTGGTATTGTTTTGATGGATGGTTTGAATGATGAGAATTTGGAAAATAGAATTGCTGCTATTAAATCATTAGGTATGATTAGATTTTCTCCTTCTGCTTCTCAATTAAATAAAATTGCTATTTCTGATATTGATAGTCAAGAAAGATTGGCTGCAGTTATTTCAATTGGAGAAGTGAGAGATGTTAGTTCAAAAAGTTTTTTAATTTCATTACTTGAAGATGAAGAACCTAATATAAGATGGGATTCAGCGATATCTTTAATCAAGATGAATGATTATACAGGTTCATATATTTTAGAAAAACTTTTAAGAAGAGGTTATTATATTAACTATTCTAATATAGATGAGAATGAAATTAATAATTCTATGCTAACAATACTAGCATTGGTATCACAATATCCACTAGATGTTTTTAAAGATGAATTAATCTTTTTAGCTGAGGAAGAAAAAAATATTAAAATAAGAGAATTTTCTATGAAAATTCTTGCTGAACATTATTAAATTAGTTATCTGGCATATATAATAATTTTAAATAAATGAATTTAACACAAGAAGAAAAAAATAAGTTAATAAGTGCTAAGGATGAATCAGAATGGTATAAAACCATTCAGGATATAAAGTCTACTCGGAATGATTTATATCCAAATGATTTAGCAAGAGAAGTTTTGTCTATTTATCATAATAAATTCCCTGTAAATAAATATCCAGCTTACGAAGATTCAAAGCAAACTATAATGAATAGAAAATCATTTCTTACAACTTTAAGTGTTGGATGGGTTGCATTTGCAGCTGCAACTGGTGGTTTTTTTACAGTTTTGATTAGATTTTTATTTCCCAATGTATTATTTGAGCCTCCTCAATCTTTTAAAATAGGATTTCCTGAAGATTTTGAACGAGGTAAGGTTGATTTACGTTTTAAAAAACAGTATAATGT
>CAYVBB010000153.1:0-2573 GCA_964448515.1 uncultured bacterium
GTACTATAGGATTTACTCTGACAAATAAAAATAAAATTATTGGAAGAACAACAAATAAATGAATTGTTAATCCACTTGCAATTGTTAATGCATATAAACCTAACTCTTTAAAAATTGATAATCCCATATTAGAAATTGCTTTTGTTATCAAACCAAATACCCCAATTGGTGCAAGCATAATTACTACCTGAGTCATTTTCATTATAACTTTATATAAAGAATTAATAAAATTTAAAATTGGAGAAGAACTTTTCGCATTAATTGAACCTAGTGTTATACCAAAAAATAAAGCAAAAAAGATAGTCCCAAGCATATCGCCATTTGCAAACGCTTTAATTGGATTTGTAGGTATCATTCTTTTTAGAATATCTAATATTGATGTTGAAGAAGTTAATTTACTTGTATCAAAAGCCTGAATGCTCTCAATATTTGCTGCTCCAATTCCTGGTTGTATTGTATTTGCTAAAAATAGACCAATTAAAATAGCAATTAAGCTTGTTGATATGTAATATAAAAACGTTTTGAATCCAAGCCTTCCTATTTTTGTCCTATTTTTAATAGAAGAAACACCTATAACAATAGAGGTGAATATAAGTGGTACAATCACCATCTTAAGAAGTCTTATAAAAACATCTCCTAATAAAATAATAACCGTATATAGAAAACTATTATCTCCAAAATTATTAAAATACAAACCCATAAAGGTTCCCAAAATCATACAAATTATAATCTGCCAATGTAATTTTAATTTCATAATCTTTTCTCTTTTTTATTATTTATCTCAAAACCATATATAATTGAAAACCCAACCTTACTATAGCTAAGGTCCATATCTATAGTTTCATTTAAAATATTGTCTCCGCTAATATTTGATATCAAAGGAGGATTAAATCCTGAAATATCTGTGACTGTTTTATCTCTTATATCATAAAAACAATAATCCAGTGCTAATGTTATATCATCTGAAATTTTATATTCTAGACCTAAAGAAGCAAGTAAACCCATATCTAAATTGAAATTACTTTGATCAGTATTGATTTGTGTCATTCCAAATCGCATACTTAAAGCTAAATTATCACCTAATAAAAAGGATGGCATAATGTATGTTGAATGAAAAGCAATTCTTGATTCTGCTTTTTTACCAAGCATAAATTCTGCTCCTGCATATAAATTGAATTTTCCTCTAAAAAATATTATTTGCTGATAGCCTATATTAATTCCAATTTTATTATCATAATCTTGACTAAATAATGTGAGTCCTGTCTCTTTAGAAATACCATCAACTGTATAAGAACTAGGAGGATCAACTGTAGTAATAATTCTTGAAAAACTACTTGGAATAGCTATTGTTAAAAAAATAAATATATAAAGATAATTAATCATTTTTAGTTTTAAAATGTCTAGCTATAGATATAACAACCCTTGAATAATCAATATTTTCGGTAGAAAACACATGATAACCTGATTCTAAATGCCAACTATGGGATAATTTATAATCAACCCCAAATGCCCACATGAAACCTGAAGAATTAAACTGATCAATATCCTTATCTAAGATATTGTAGCCTAATCTTAAATAACTTGCCCATTTTTTTTCATACATAAACCTAAAAAAGAAATAAATAGAATCAAATTTTATATCCTGAATACTATTATTCTTTAAATCTCTACCAATTAAATTTTCAAAACCTATCCCTGTAATTACATTATCTTGTTTATATAATATTTTATCAAATCCAAAAGAAACACCTGATTTAGCTTTTTTACTATTATAAATTCCTGATCCATCTAAAGATAATCTTAATATTGATGTAGTTTTACCCTTATAAGAAGAATTAGATTCTGAAACATCTGGATGACCAAAACAAAACCCTATCAAACAAGTAATTATATATATATATGATTTTTTCATATCTCTATTTTAATCAATAAATTAATTATAAATAAATTATTCTATAAAATAAAAAAGGCCTCATAAAGAGGCCTTTTTTATAAGACTTATACTTTAAATTAAAATGAATAAGTTAAAGTAATTGTACCATCAGTTAAACCACCACCATCATCATTGTTACCTGTGATAGTTCCAACTGGATCTAGTAATAACGCTGAGTTAACATAAAAATCAGCAGTTAAACCACCCCAATTAAATCCAAGACCATAAGTGAATCCATCAGTAGCTAAATTACCAACTACTTCATCATCACCTGATAATTGATATGCCCAATTATAACCAGCTCTAAGTGTAGCCCAGTCAGTCATGTTAGCTTCAATACCTACAGTAGCTGTTTGAGTAAGTTCTGCATTAGAACCACCTTGGTCAATTCCCCAAGCATACACTAAATCAGCACCACCAACATCCATGTGAGAAAAGAAATCAGCAGATATTGCCATATCACAGTCTTCACACATTATATCAGATACTGAAACAACTGTATTATCAAATAACCAAAAACCAAAATCAGTTCTATAGTTTATTGATAAATCTGAGTCATCACCATCATTTTCAGTCCAATATTTAACACCTAGCTCACCCCAATCAAAACTATTACCAAAAGCAACACTCATATCAGAAC
>CAYVBB010000153.1:2583-2870 GCA_964448515.1 uncultured bacterium
TAGCATCTACATATCTGTATCCAACCATTTCATCATAAGCATCTCTCTTATCAGAACTAGTAGTACCAGCACCATTATCAGAATTTGAGAATCCAACACTTACACCCATAGATCCATCACCCCAATGCATGTTAACCCAATCACCACTTCCGTAATTGAACCCCCATGTAGTACCATCTTTTTGAAATAACAAGCTAGTGTTTTCCATATCATCATCAGCCCCTACACCATCAACTTGTAGATAAGCATGATTATTTACTTGAGCTGGAAAAGCTGCTATATTAGCT
>CAYVBB010000154.1:0-2866 GCA_964448515.1 uncultured bacterium
TTAGGAGCATCATCAATTGCTTTATTTGCAAGAGTTGGTGGTGGAATTTATACTAAAGCTGCAGATGTTGGAGCAGATTTAGTAGGTAAAGTTGAAGCAGGAATTCCAGAAGATCATCCATTAAACCCTGCTACAATTGCTGATAATGTTGGTGATAATGTTGGTGATGTTGCAGGAATGGGAGCAGATCTTTTTGAATCATACGTAGGTGCTATTATTGGTTCTATGGTTCTTGGTTATGCATTTGGATTAGAGTATGTTATGCTTCCATTATATATTGCTGGATCTGGAATTTTAGTATCAATTTTAGGTACGTTTATGGTTTCAGTGAAAGAAGGAGGAAGTCCTCAAAAAGCATTAAATATTGGGGAGTTTGGTTCTTCTGCAGTTATGGTTGTTGTAATGTATTGTTTGATTACATGTACTATTACATCTGTTGCATATCCAGGGATGGATTTTAAAACATTGCTTTTGAATCCAACGGATTCTGCTTTAGGTATTTTCTATGCGACATTAATTGGATTAGCTTCTGGTTTAGGGATAGGTTTAATTACTGAACATTATACTGGTACTGGTACAAAGCCAGTTAAATCAGTATCTGATCAATCTGTTACAGGAGCAGCAACAAATATTATAGCTGGTTTAGGTGTTGGAATGCAATCAACAGCAATCCCGACATTAATTATTGCAGCTGCAATAATAGGAGCATATACTTTTGCAGGCCTTTATGGTATTGCAATGGCTGCATTGGGTATGCTTGCTAATACAGGTATTCAATTAGCTGTTGATGCATATGGACCTATATCTGATAATGCTGGAGGTATAGCTGAAATGGCAGAATTGCCAGCAGAGGTTAGAGAAAGAACTGATAAATTAGATGCTGTTGGTAATACTACAGCTGCAATAGGAAAAGGCTTTGCTATTGGTTCTGCTGCATTAACAACATTAGCACTATTTGCTTCCTTTAGATCGGTTGTAGAAATGAAAACAGGTCAACAATTGTTAATTGATATTACAAATCCGTGGGTTATGGGAGGATTATTTGTTGGTGGAATGTTACCATTTGTTTTTTCATCAATGGCAATGGGCGCTGTTGGAAGAGCTGCAATGTCAATGATTGAAGAAGTAAGAAGACAATTTAAAGATATCCCAGAATTAAAGGCTGCTTTAGAAGTTTTAAATAAAGGAGATGAAGCAACTTGGTCAGATGCAGATTACAAAACTTATAATGCAGGATTAGATAAAGCTGAACATGGGAAATGTGTTGAGATATCTACTCAGTCAGCAATTAAAGAAATGATGCTTCCAGGATTATTAGCTATACTAACACCGGTATTGGTTGGAGGACTTTTTGGACCTGAAGCATTAGGTGGTTTGCTTGCTGGAGTTACCGTGTGCGGAGTTTTAATGGCAATTTTTCAATCAAATGCAGGAGGCGCATGGGATAATGCGAAAAAAATGATTGAAGAAGGGGTAACAATTAATGGTGAAAATTATGGGAAAGGTTCTGATCCCCATAAAGCAGCTGTAGTTGGTGATACTGTGGGTGATCCATTTAAAGATACTTCTGGCCCATCGTTAAATATTTTAATCAAGTTAATGTCAGTTGTTTCATTGGTAATGGCACCGTTTTTATTTTAAGAATTTTAAAAAGGAGATAGTTTTAATGAATAATTATGAAATAGTTTACATCATACATCCAGCTCTTCAAGAGGGTAGGTTAATTGATATAAAAAGTAAAATTCATGAAAAAATAATATCATTTAAAGGTAAAGTTTTATATGATGATAATTGGGGAAAAAAGAAACTAGCATATGCTATTGATAAACAAAAATATGGAACATATTTATTTTGTCAATTTTTATTAGGTGGTAAGGATATCCAAGCAATTAATACTGATTGCGAATTAAATTCTAATATCTTGCGTCATTTAATTACTCGAATTGATTCATCGCAAATTTTAGATGAAAAAGATAAAAAAGTAGTAAAAGAAACAACTAATAAAAAAGAAGTTTCTGAAGAGGTAGTAGAAGATAAAGAAAAAATTTCTGAAGAAGTAGTAGAAAATACAGAAGAAGTGGAAGATAAAGAAGAAGTTGCTGAAGAAGCAGTAGAAAATACAGAAGAAGTGGAAGATAAAGAAGAAGTTGCTGAAGAAGCAGAAGATATTATTGATTCTGATAATGATAATAAAAAAACTGAAGAAGAAAATTCTGAAGAAAAATAAAATTTAAAAAGGAGTATATTAGTAATGGCAATATTAGCACAATCAAGAGTCTGTCCTTTTAAAGAGGATAAAGATTTAATTAAACAGATAGATTATAAGCAGTATAAGTTTTTAAAAAAATTTATTACTGATCAAGGTAAAATTATTCCATCTCATGTTACGGGTGTTTCAGCAAAGTATCAGAGATTAATCACAGCTGAAATTAAAAAAGCTAGGATTCTGGCATTACTACCATTTGCTGTTGATCCAAGATATAGTTAGGAGAAAAAATGAAAATTATTTTATTACAAACATATGAAACATTAGGACAAATTGGAGAGATTGTTAATGTTAAGGCAGGTTATGCTAGAAATTTTTTGATTCCTAATAAAATTGCTTCAATCGCAACAGATGATAATATTCAATATTATAATAAATGGATTGAAAGTCAAAAAATTAAAGAAGCAAAAAATAGAAAAAATATGGAATTATTATCTAATCAGCTTGATAAGATTACATTGAAATTTGAATTAAAAGCTGGAGAAAATGATAAATTATTTGGTTCTGTTACATCTCAAATGATTTCTGATGAGTTGGATAAAAAAGGCTATTCAATTGAAAAAAAGAGATTGTTTTAGAAGATTCTTTGAAAGAAATTGG
>CAYVBB010000155.1:0-2841 GCA_964448515.1 uncultured bacterium
ATAAATATTTTTATTAATTTTTTCTTTATAATAAAGGAATATTATTAAAAAGATAATTAATAAAATAAAAATAATATTAACCGAATCATAAAAATGCATTTCTGATATTTGAGATATATAAGGATTATTAATATCAATAATAAAATGACCAAATAAAAAATAGCAGATAGATATAATAAGAAGAGAAACTAAATAATAAGATAAGTATGAAAATTTTATCTTTTTAAACAACACTTCAAACCCAAAAGAAGCTAATACAAGAATAGAAAAATGAGTTAAAATTAATATATAAGAAGGTACTCTGAATTTATTAAAATAAGGTAAGTAATCATAAAATAATGTATAAAAAACAATAAAATTATGACCTAATGATATGAGTATAGATAATATAATTGTTATTAAGAAAAATAGTTTATACCTTTTATTTATACTCGATTTACAATAACCTAATACAGCTAAAAAAATTACAAAAATTCCAATATAATTAGGATAATCTGTAAATGGAAAATCACCAAAATATAATGGTCCACCAAATCCTAATGAATAAGGAAAAATAAATGTAAAAAATTCTTTAAAGCTTAGGGACCATTGAGTTGCATATTCTATCCCTGCTCCACCTCCAATATTTGATCCTCTAATTGAACTTGAACTATATTTTAAAATAGGTAAGTAAATTGATAAAGAAAGGCATAACCCAATAATTAATGATAGTAATAAACTTAATTTTTGCTTTATCAATTCATATTTATATTTATAATTATTATCAAACAATTTTGGAATATATAAAACAAAAAATAATCCAATCATCATCCATGTATAATATGATATCTGTACATGGCCTCTTTGGAGTTGAAGACCTACAAAAATTGAAAATAACAAAAAATTATCTATTTTATAATTATCATAAATTTTGAATAAATATAATAAAATCCAAGGAATATAACATGCAGCCATCATTTGACTTCCATGACCATATGCAAACATTACCGTTAAATAAGGCATTAATAAAAATAATAATGAACCAAATAGAGCAGTATTTTTATCTTGATTAAAGAATGATATTAATTTATAAAACCCTAATCCTCCAAAAATTAGATGAAAAATAAAATACCAATTCCATGCTAGGCCAAAATCATTTAGAACTATCATTAAATGGTGAGGAAAATAATAATTAGAGATACTTAAAAATGAATGAACAGTAGGTATTCCTCCTAAAATCCATGGAAACCACAAAGGAAAATTACCATAAGAATCTACATATAACTTAATAGCATTTTTAACTGCTATTGGCGATAGTGAATCACCACTAGTAAACAAATAGGAACCATCAATCAACTTATAAAATAGAAATGATACAATAGCAAATAGAATTGATAATACAATAAAATAATCTTTTATCTTCATGTTAGCATTAAGTTTAAAATTTTAAAAAATAATCTAAATGGTAAAACAATAATATTCATTAATAAATAAAAAATAAACATCACGAAATTATTATTAATATATAAAAATTTAATCGATGAAATTACTTTGTAATAAATCTTAATAGGACTGAACCTACCACCCATTGACCTTGATATTTTATGATATACTATACTATCATTAACAAATATACATTTAGCATTAGTATTTTTTTTTGCTCTCAAACAAAGATCTATATCTTCATAATAAAAGTTAAAAAATTCATTAAATCCATTTAATGATTCTACTAGTGATTTTTTAATAAGCATTGCACAGCCTGATACAAAATCAGTAACATCTGTCTTATACGTAACTATATCTTCTCGTGAATTAATACCAATATGATACGATAGATTAGTTAATGGATTTATTTTACCACCAGCATACCAAATAGTATTATTATTAACATTAATTATTTTTGGAGAATAGATATTATTAGGTCCAAAATGATTTAAAGATAAATTCAAAGATTCTAATGTATCCTTATTTATAATTGTATCATTGTTTAATAAAAAATAATAATCATCATCATAACTTTTTATTTTATTAAATGCAAAATTATATCCTTTAGAATAGCCAAGATTTTGACCTATTTTAATTACATTAATTTTAGAAGAAATTTTATCTATATTATCAATAGATTTATCTACAGATCCATTATCAATAACAGTAATAGTATAATTTTCATAGGTTGAAGATAAAATAGATTCTAAGCATGCATGTAACACATCCATACCATTCCAATTTAATATTAGAATATTAATTTTAGGCTGATTCATTATTAAAATAATTCCTTAAAATCATTTAAAAAGTTATCAAATGAGTATCTTAATTTATATTTATTTATAAAATCTTCAAAATTTTTAAAATTATGATTATCATATATTTCAGTTATAACATTTGATAAATCACTACTATTATTTTTTTCAAACAAATAACCTGTCTTTTTTTCAACAATATGTTCTTTAAGACTAAGAATATCCGAACAAATTACAAGTTTATCAAAATGATATGCCATTGGGATTATCCCACTTTGAGATATTTTCTTATAAGGTAATACAACAGCATCACAAGCAGAAAAATATACATTAATATCACTATTTGGAATATATTTATTATGCCATATAATCATTTCTGATAAACCATTTTTTTTAATTAAATCTTTAATTTTAGCTTTGTTTATATAAGATTCACCCGCAATTAATAATTTAATATCTAAATTCTTAAGATTAGATAAAGAATTAATAAGGATATCTAGACCTTTATAATCTCTAATAAATCCAAAAAAAAGTAATAGTAACTTTGGGGGATTTTGCATATCTAATTTTTCACATGCATCAACTTTAGAAAACTTTGATTTTAAATTTACTTTCAAAGGTA
>CAYVBB010000156.1:0-2835 GCA_964448515.1 uncultured bacterium
GCCTCTTAGAGCTCCAAATTTGCCCTCCTGGAATACTTAAAATACTTTAAAAATAATGACCTTTTTAGTACTAATAACTTCTATTTGGCTCTTAAGACATAAACTTTTCCCTCTATCCACTCATTACCTTCTTTTCTCAATCTTATATTTTGTGAATCTAATAACTCAAAAATATTTGCTGAAATTTCTAAAATATAATTATTAGAATGGGCATAACGAGCACTTTTTTGAAGTGAAAAACCTTTGTCTTGAACTTCTATAGAGAAAACAAAAAGCGCATTCTTATTACAACGTTTTCTGATTGCATGAAAAATTGACTTTAAATCACCGACATAAATTAAAACATCAAGAGAAACAAATAAATCAAAATTGTCTTTTATTTCAGTTAATTTATCAACAATATCACCAACAAATAAATTATCATAGATATTAAGTTTTTTTGCCCTATCAACCATATTTTCAGAAATATCAATCCCGCTAAGATTTTCACAGAGACTTTTCAGATCTTTACCTGCAAGGCCAGTGCCGCATCCTAAATCAATTGCTTTGTCGAAATCACTTATTCCATGGTCTAGTTTTAAAATTATATCTTTTATAATAAATGGTAGATTGTATTCTAGGTGGTTTAGCATTGATTCATCATAACTTTCAGCATAATCATCAAATAAATTTCTAACATACTCCATGGGAGGCTCTTCACTAGTATATCCAGTTAATGAGTTGAGCATATGAATGGGCACCGAATAGTTAGGTTTTAGCTTAATAGCCAACTTATAACTTTGAACAGCTTTATCAATTTGGTTTGTTCTCGTAAAACACCCACCCATCATATTGTAAAGTAAAGCATCATTAGGGTTTTGCTGGATTAATTCATTAAGAGTATCTATAGCATCTGGAATCAAACCTTCCATAAATAAATGAATGACAGATAAGATTTTATTATTATGTCTAATTGCAATTATTGGGTTTATTAAAACTGCTTTCTTATAGCTTCTGATAGCTAGATCTAACTGGCCAATTTGATGATAGGATAAACCAAGATTATAAGTAGCTTCAAAATAATTTGCATCAAGAGTAAGTGATTTTTGGAAACACTCAATTGCTAAATCAACACTTCCAGATCTTAAGTGTTTTAATCCTTTAATATTAAAAAACCTGTGCTTCATAAATTTATACTAATATTAAATAATGCAATAATACGCTAAAATTTATGATTAAAAATTTACTAGAAAAAAGAATCTATCTGATTTATCAATTCAAAAAAGTTACTTATATTGGTATACTAATTTGTCTGAGCAAGAATTACTAAAATACCCATATGAAAACTTTCAAAGTTTTTAAGAATTCAAACGGAGATCTAAAAGCTGTTAAGAATGGATTCGCTTGGCTTGCAATACCTTTTTTTCCTTGGTGGTTCCTTTATAGAAAATTATGGATGATTTTTGCATCATATATTCTAATACTGCTAATATTGGCTAGCATAGATTATGAACTATACGGAGAGCTTGGTTTTTTTAATTTCTCAACTGCTAATAATCTTCAGATTTTTATTTTTATTGCAGAAATAATAATACTCACATTGCCAGGCTTTAAAGGAAATGAATGGACAATGGTAAATCTTAAAAAACGAGGGTATACATTTACATACTCTATTCAAGCATCTAGCAGAAAGTCTGCAATTGAGTTAGCTAAAAATAAGAATATTGTTTAAAAGCTTAATTTAAGCTTACGTACTAAATTTAACATAAAAAAAATCCCATAAATGTTTTTTATGGGATAAATTTTTTTTTACTATATATTTTTAAAAATTAGAAAATGCTAGTAATGGCACTCCAAATTCCGCCAACTACGTTTGAAACACCTTGGACAGCTGCAGCTGGAACTGCTGCAATTGAATCCATACAGCCACTTAAAAATACTGCAATTAATGCAACAAACAAAAATCTTAATTTCATATCTTTGACTCCTGTGTTAATCGATTTTTTATTATAAAGTAGTTTAATTTGTATATTTTAATAATTAGAGAATTTAATTCATTTCTAAATAAACTTTGCAAAAGGATTATAAAGCGTATATTAATCCTACACACTAAATATTTTTATATCAATGCTAAATTCTAAACATATCCTTATACTTTTTTATACTACATTATTTCCGTTAAGTTCTCTTGCATCTTCTTTATTTGATGAAGCAATTAATCGCAACATCAATGAAACTTGCTTAAATTATTTAAACGAAATTGAAACATCTTTTAACCTCAAGGGTATTAATATAACCTATGCCCACCCAATTGATCCTTCTAAAATGCCCTCTTTACATCTTTCTTCTCAAAAATTCAATAACGGCTCATCGTCTTTTGCAACTACCTTAAGCCCATATGGGGAAAATTGCTTCCTATCTACTGTTATGGTAACTGTGATAAACGATCAAACTTGTGAAGGAATTACTCAAGAAAAAACCAAATTAGACAATACTCTTCAAGTATCAAAATTTGCTGAAAATTCCTTCATTTTAATAACACCCATAGATAATAGTTATCAATTACTTCTAACTTCATTTGATAAAAATGGCTGCTCAATTACAGAATCAAGAATGATGTGGCCTGGAAGGTAAAACTTAACTGATAGATTGCATCAATAATTCATTAATATCACACAAATAAAGAAATATTTTGTTTATATAATATAATTATTAAAACTTTTGAGGACTAATATATGCAAAGAATACTTCTCTTTTTGCTAACTAACATTGCAATTATGGTGATCTTAAGTATCACCTTAAGAATTCTTGGAGTAGAAAGTCTTCTAATGCAAAATGGAAGTGATTTAAATGTTA
>CAYVBB010000157.1:0-2756 GCA_964448515.1 uncultured bacterium
GTGAAATAGATGTTACAATAATTGAGCTAATTAAAACACCTAATGTAACAGCAATTATTGATTTTTTTCTACTTAATCCAAACAAATAAGCAGCAAGTGATCCTGTCCATACACCAGTTAAAGGTAATGGTATACCAACAAACATTATTAAACCATAAAATTTAAGTAGATAAATCATTTTACCTTTCTTTTTAGTTCTTTTAAAAATATAATTTAATATGTTTTTAAATAAATAATTTCTTGATAAATATTGCATAATTGGTCCAATTGCATATAAAATTAAAATACCAATTAATATATTTCCAATAATAGAAAGTATAACAATTTCTAAAACCGATAATGAATAAAATTTTATACCCCACGGTATAGAACCTCTAAGTTCAGTTATTGGTAACATAGAAAGTATAAAAACTTTAAGGTGTTCATTACTTAAGATTAAATCTAAAAAATTCATATCTTAAATATAATATTTATGTACATTTTAATGTATTTAAATGTATCTCTAAATTTTAAAAAATAACATTGGTTTCGTTTGTATGAAGGAATTACTATTAAATGATTCAAAGGTTTTTAATTTAGTATTTCATTAACTACAGATACGATATCTAAAACATTAAGAAAGCCATCAGAGTTGAAATCAGCTGCAAGAAATTCATTATTTGACGGTGTTTGATTATCTAAAATGAAATTAACAAGCATAACAATATCTAAAACATTTATAAAATTATCTGAATTGATATCACCAGGAACATAACTAGTAAGAGAAAATGACTCTGTATGTTCAAAGCCGGTTTGTCCATATACATTAGTTACAGTTAAAGAGACAGTATAATCTGCACTTTCATCATATGTATGCTCAGCAAAACCAAATGAATTAGAGGTTGTATTTCCATCACCAAAATCCCATTCCCATGTACTTATTTCTTCTTCATTAACAACTTCGGATAAGTCAATAAATACTACATTATTATCAAAAATCTCATATTCAAATAATGCTAATGGACTTTCATAGATGCTAGGGATTAGATCTATTAAAGCATTTTGCCATGTATCAAAACCTCCCATTGTAGTAAGATTAAAGTATCCATTATTATAACCTCCCCAACCCCAATTACAATGAAGATTATTATTTTGGTAACCATCAACATTCCAAGCATGACCACCATTACCATAACTATCACAAAAACCACTAAATAAAATTGGTTTTCCATAATCCAATTGATCTTTTAATATATTTCTAAACTCTGTAATATTATCAATTATATCGCCATCTGCATTATTTACATCACTTGAATATTTAAAGAAAGTTTCCATAGCATACTCTGCGGAAGGATAAACACCTTCGCATTGAGCTCCAGAACCACTATTATCATAATCCATATTTACAGCTACGCCGCTATGATATAATAATAACCTTGATGGATTAGTAGCATAGGTTGGTGCCATATTATCAAAATCATAGAATGCTGTACTAAAATCTACAGATAATTCTCCTAAATCATCTTCAATATATGTATTACTTCCTTGTCCTTGCTCAGGATAACCCCAGTAATACATAACTTGAGCCATTGCAACAGCAACGCATCCAACAGGACCATTAAAACCTGTTTCTGCAGTTAATGTATTATTCCAAGAACCAGATTGATCAAATTCAGCATCGATAAGTGGAGATACATTGCGATATTCTCTATTTTGATAATCATTAACTGTATATAAATTCCATTCATTAACTACTTCAGGTAATCGACCAGAATTAGTATTTATAATATCAAATAAATGACTTTTTTGCTTGTTTATAAAGTAAGTAAAATTATCTGGTGTATCATTTAATTTTAAATTTGAATCAAAACTGTATCCTATAATAGGATTTGCCTTATCAGTTGCTGAAACTAAAACAAAACCTGTTGGATTTAAATGATATGCATACATAACAATAGTTTCTTGTTCTTTTATTATTTCAATATTATTTATAGTATAATTAGATTTATTTAAACTTGTATTGTATTGTTTGTTAAGATTAAGAACAACTTTATCAGTAATATTCCTATCTACAGATGCTGTATAAAGTAATGATGTAATTAGTATTGCAATTAAATATTTTATCATGAATATATATTATTAATATTTTTTTTTATAAAAAAGGCAGAGTTTGTAAAAAATTATAACAAGATATAAAAATTATTTTTTTTCAAATTTAATAACTTTTTCAATTTTATTTTCTATAGCATTATTATAGTCTTCAATTAAAACTTTATAGTTATTTATTTTTTCACCATTTATGGTGCAATATTTCATTGCCCATTTATAACCATCCACTTCTGTAAATTCTAAATCCCCTGCTTTAATTAACTTTTTAATTGCAAGAGCACATTTCCATGGTTTATTAAAATCTTTTTTTTCTAGATTTATAACTTTTTTATAATGTTTATCTAAAAACTCTAAACGTTCAAATTGATCTTTAAATATCATTAAACGTCCATTAACATCATAATCATAATGTTTTTTTACAACAAACTCTCCAGTATTCCAATCGCCTTTATATTCAACAACCATTTTAATTTGACCGTTTGTATAATACTCTGTTGTTTTTCTTTTTATTTTTCTTTGCATTTTTATTTACGTGTCGGAACGACTGGATTTGAACCAGCGACCCCTAGACCCCCAGTCTAGATTTATTAGAGGAGAAATTACCCAATGTGACGCCATCGTGACAAAACTGGAGTTCAAAATGGCTACAATTTATAAGCGTAAAAAAG
>CAYVBB010000158.1:0-2732 GCA_964448515.1 uncultured bacterium
AATCTATTTTAAGTTTAGAAAAAGTATTAGGTCATGATTTAATTAGTTATAAAATAGAAAGATTTTGGTCAGTTGATGATGAGCAGTATTATGATATAATAGCTGATCAATATTCTATGCAGAATTATAATGATATAGGATTATTGAATTCTTCATATTTTTCTTATAGAATTAAATCATTCAATACTTCGGGTTCATCAGATTGGTCAAACTATGTAGAAACCCAAACTTTAGATGGAGACCTTGGGTTAAACCAAGTTGATAATATTTCAGCTCAATCAGAGCAAATTTTAGAACCCCCTAACAATATAATAACAATACAATGGGATTTAGTTGATAATGCTGATGGATATAACGTATATGATAAAAATATATTAATTGATTCAACTGTAGATACATTCTATATTGATTCAGATTTATTAACGAGTGAATTTAAACAATATGTTATTACAGCAACCACATTAGATCAAGAATCTTTGCCTTCAAGTATATTTGAAATAACAACATTACCAGAATTGTTTCCTTCTGCTCCTGATAATCTTGATGTTCAAGATGGTCAGAATCAATTAAGTTTAAGTTGGGATAGTGTTCTTGGTTATGGTGATCCTGTGGGTGGTGCAGCTGTTTCATATAACATATACAAAGAAAAATTAGAAGATTTCATTGATACAGAATCAATGTCATTGTTTGATACGGCAGATGAAAATAATTATATAGATTTTAATCTAGATGATAATATTTATTATTGTTATAGTGTTACTGGTATAAATAGTGAAGGTTCTGAAGGAGAAAAATCAAATGTTATTTGTAGTGAAACATTGTCTCAGTTGGCAGCTTCCGTGCCATCAGATGTAATTGCGGTTGGTGAAAATCAACAGGTATTATTGAGTTGGAGTTCATCTGAAGGTTCTCCAACTATTTCCTATCAAATTTATAGATCAGGAGAATATGTAAGTCAAACAACGTCTACTTCTTATTCAGATGTAGGATTACAAAAAAATACAACATATTCTTATTATATTGTTGCATCAAATGAGATTAGTTCTTCAAATAATTCAGAAAGTGTTGAAGCTACTACTACAGAGCAATCTAATTTGTTATCTGCAAATGTTCCAGAAAATTTATTAGCTGATTTACCAGATGGTTTAAGAGCAAGTGAATATTTAGATACTGAGGCAAGTATAAATTGGACATCAAAAGTATTTACAGAGAGTGAAGCAAATGAAGAATTTTTATTAGCATATCAAGGTAACCCATATCAGCCTATGACAATAGTTGTTAATGAGATTTTATATAATAATTCCAATGTACCTGATGGTTCAATTATTGCTGTTTTTGATGGAGAAAAATGTGTAGGAAAAGGACAAATGCCATTGCCTGGTGGTGCCCTTATAGTAAGCAAAGATGATGGAAGTGATAATGGGTTTTCTGAAGGAAATTATGCGTATATAAAGGTTTGGAATGATGAAACTAATACAATTTTAACCACAACTACTTCATCTGATTTGATTTTTGAAGGTTTAGGGTTGGAATTTGTTGATTTGGATGTTAATGAAGATATTTATAGGCTATATAGAAACGGTTCATTGCTAGAAGATAATATATTGACAACTTCATATATTGATAATGAATTGGAAAGTGAAATGGAATATTCTTATCAGGTTTCAGCTTTAAATATACTTGGAGGTTGGACTGAATCTAACCCCTCAGAATCAGTAATTATAAATACATTTACTTTTGCAGGTAATGCCCCAGAATTTACAGATGATTTTGAATCTCAAATTATCTCAAGTGCAGTTATTGATGAGGATAGTATTTTTTCAATTGATTTATCATCAGCTGCAATTGATATAGATGGTGATGTTATTAATTATTTCGCTGAGCCTGTACTTAATAATTCTCCTGTTTCATGTGATATTATTGATAATCAATTAACTGTAATTCCAGATGATAATTATTTTGGATTATATCAGATTAGTTTAATTGCATATGATGATAATGAATTATATGAAAGCAATACATTGATTGACACTGTTCTATTTGATTTACAAGTTAATTCTGTCAATGATTCACCAGTTTTATTAAATCAAATTGATGATATTGATTTTAATGAGGATTTATATTTTAATCAAGACTATACCCTTCTTGATTTAAGTAATTATATCGTTGATGTTGATGAATTGATAATGTTAGAAGAGTCTTTGGTATATGAGGTTTCATCTTCAAACGAAGATTTTATAGTATTTGTTTCAGATGTTTTAGGTAGTCCAATATTAAGCTTTTATATCAATCAAACAATTACAGATTATGAATCTACCCAGATTACTATTCGAGCTATTGATCAGGGCAATTTACAGATTGAAGAAACCTTTAATGTGGTAATTAGTGATATAATAACTTGTATTCCAGAAAATGATACGGATGGAGATGGGGTTTGTGATAATGCAGATTCATGTCCATTTGATAATCCAAATGATACTGATGGAGATGGTTCATGTGATAGCGATGATATTTGTCCTGGTCAGGATGATTTTATTGATACTGACAATGATGAAATTGTAGATTGTTTAGATGCTTGTCCAAATGATGCTGATAATGATATAGATGCTGATGGAATATGTGGTGATGTAGATGTCTGTCCTAATGATTTTAATGATGATTCTGATGGTGATGGTTCATGTGATAGTGATGATATTTGTCCAGGTGAGGATGATTTTATTGATACTTATAAT
>CAYVBB010000159.1:0-2704 GCA_964448515.1 uncultured bacterium
ATTGAATAAGCGGACTATAATCTTCTATGATACCATAAGCTATTGTAATATATCTAACATCATTAAAATTAGGATCCGAGGCTTTATATATTTTATAACCTTGAAAATCATACTCTAATAAAACAGGGTCCATCGTAGTCTCTGCAACTCTATCCCAATATAGATTAACCTTTGAATCTCCTGCCACAACAGTTAACTCTGGCTTAGATGGTGGGGGTGGAAATTGATAATCATTATCATAAATTTCTTGAACGATTTCCTTATTACGATCTAAATCAGTTTTATCTTCACCATATACAAGTGCAATTGAAAAACGCTCTGTTTGTCCTGGCCTTAATGGGAAATAACCAGATCCAAATATAAAATCACCATCTTCACCAGATGTAGGCTCACCATCTACAATTGATTCTGGAACATCAAAAAATCCTGGAGATAATTTATTCCACAATTCTTCATCATCACTCATTGGATAATCACCAGATGGAACAAAATAATCAAAACTAGTCAATCCAATTTGATCAGATTCATCTGGGTCTGTTTGATCAAAATTTGGTTCACCACTATCAGGCACTCCGTTTCCTTCCGTTCCATCAATATCAAATGTTCCAGCTAGGCCATCACTTCCAACATCATGGACATTTGCAATCCAATCATTATCATTATCAATTCCATCAGCCCTGCTCTCATCAATAAGATCTGATAAATCTTCATCAATATATCCATTGTTATTTTCATAACTAAAATAATTGATAAAGGCTCTTGGATTTATAATATCAAATAATGTTTGTTCAATTCCTGTTGATTGATCATAGAAAACTCTTTTTTGTCTATAATGCAAATAATAGTTTTCATCAATCAATCCATCTAAATCATCATCAAGTCCATTAAATGCATTTTCATTAATTTCATCTCCATCTATTTCATTTCCTTCAACAAGGGACGTTTGACCTGCAATAATTGTTATCTCTCTTCCTTGGGAAGTAAGGACAGTTGTTTCCTGTGTTATTTCAACTTTTGTTCTCCTATAATCATCATCTATTGTAATAACATAATCACCCATATTAATAACTTCCTCTTCAAAATCACTTTCACTAAATAATGAAGCGATTCCTTCAAAATCACCATCATTATCAATTCCATCATAAGGATTGCCTGGGCTTTCTAAAAATGCATATCCAACCATTCCAACATCACCCACCCAGCTAGGATTGTTAGTAATCGTATTATCAAAATCTCCCGTATATGTCAAATCAGAATTGACATCAAAGAAAGACCAGTCATCCTGGGCCTCACTTTCAACATTCCCAATATAAGTACCTACAAGCTCTCCTAAAACGACCTTCTTGTATTCAGTTTGACTCTTATTAGTTATCTCATATCAGAAGAAAATACAATCTTGAGCTAATATCTGCTGCCATTGCATTCCCCTTACTTTAACTTCTAATCCCAATCCATTTAACGATGTGTTATCTGGATCAGGTTTAAAATCAACCCCCCATTCATTATTACTGGCATAATTAAATTCTTGGTCATTATTATCATCCATGACATAAAAACTTTCCTGTTGAATATACTGTGTATCTTTTCCAAAATATCCACACCACTCGCCACTCCAATCACACTCATCATTAGGCCAAGTATTAGGCCAAGTATTTGAATTTGTACTCATTGCAACATATAATTGTGAAGGGTTTAAATAACCAGACACTGGTTCAAATCCCCAGCGCAACCCTGAGTTTGATTGATCTGGACCAGATTGTGAAGGCCTATCAACAGGACATGTAACTACAGAATGGAATGTGATGGGATCACCTGATTGATTATTAGATGTAACCTCAGCTCCAACAAGCAAACTAACATCACCAATATAACCGTTATTATCATTCAACCATGCTCCCCGTGGTCCTTTATCTCCAGGTTGCCCAACAACACCATAATTGCTGAAAACTGTACGAACTAAATTTCCATTATGTATTCCGTATCTTCTATAAATATCGCCTGAATCATTTTGAGTAAAAATGAAAGTAACTAATAAAAAGAATAAATATTTTTTATTAAAATTCAATTCTAAATCCTATTTCTATCCTTCTTGGTGAAGAATAGAATGTTTCATTATTAAAATAATCTTCTATAGTATTGATGAGCTCATCTGTATTTTGGTCTAAGGCCTGTTGCTCATATATTGTTCTATCTGCAACACCTGAATCATTATAAACATTTACATGATTTAGATGATCAAACAAATTAAATACATTTACATAAATTTTTGTGCCATTTAATTTTGGAAAACTCATATATGTTCTTAAATCTACATTTGATGTCATTGGTTTTGTTTTTGAATTTGTAATTAATGTAGAAAAATTATCACTAATAAAAGGTGTATAAGGTTGACCTGAACCTATTTTCCCTATTAAACCAAGACCCCAATTTTTAGAATCATAGTAAAAGGTAGCATTTACAGTATGCCTTTGGTCCCAATTAAGAGGAATGATATATATCTCTGCAAATTGATTTGATAAAGATGAATTGTATGCATCAAATGGGTCTGAGGCTGTACCTTTTGCTTGTTGAAAAGTATAATCAAATGTTGTAGAAAATCCATTTAAAAATTGTTTTTTATATGATAGCACTAGTCCTTTTATAAATGCGAAATCTGAATTTTCATATCTATTATATGTTGCACCATTATAAGTAAAAATAACAT
>CAYVBB010000160.1:0-2675 GCA_964448515.1 uncultured bacterium
AACTTTAATTATAAAAACCAAATTTATCGAAAATTGGTTTTGCTATATAATGACTTCCGAAAATTATAGTAGGTTTTTTTGTTTGCTTTGTTAATTTAATAATATTTTCTAATGCTATATCAAAATCATTATTAGCAGAAAATTCATCAAAATTATAATTTATTAGATTTTTACTTAGCTCATGTGCATTTAATAAACCAAACTGTTTACCTCCACTAATAACTAATTTATAAAATTTATTTTTTAATATATTAGAAATTAGTTTCAACTCCTTATCACCCTTCATTACAAATAACCCTATAGGTTTTTGAGAAAATAATGATTTTATCGTTTCAAGCATCAGAGCAATCCCTTCTTGATTATGAGCTACATCATAATATATCGGGTAAAATTCTGACATTCTTTGTAATCTTCCATGCCATACTGTTTTAGCTAGACCTTTTTGAATTGTTTTATGAGTTATTTTATTATTTATTTTTTTTACAATAGCAATTGCCATTAATGCATTCAATGCTTGGAACTCCCCAATAAGAGGGGTGGTATACGAAATATTATTATAATCAAAATATGTTCCATCCTTATTATAAAAGACCTTTGAAGGTTCTTTTACTTGAATTATAGGAGAATCAATTTTAGCTGCAGTTTTAAATAAAATAGACCTTACTGATTTCTTTTGAGGGCTAATAAAAACTGGGATTCCTTTTTTTATAATTCCAGCTTTTTCTTTAGCTATTTTAACAATATTATCACCTAACATATCTCTATGATCCAAAGATATAGATGAAATTGCAGTAATAATGGGGTTAATTACATTGGTAGCATCTAATCGGCCACCAAGACCCGTTTCCACTACAGCTATATCAATTTTATTCAAAGAAAAATGATCAAATGCCATTGCTGTAGTTGTTTCAAAAAATGTTGATTTAATTTCATCAATATCTTTTCTTTTTTTTTCTATAAAGGATGCAATTTCATTATTTGTTATACAAATATTATTAATTCTAATTCTTTCATTAAAATTAATTAAATGTGGTGAAGAATAAAGTCCTACCTTGTAACCCGCGTCCATAAGTATTGATGCAAGCATTGAACATATTGATCCCTTTCCATTAGTCCCCGCTATATGAATAGATTGGAAATTATTTTGTGGATTCCCACAGCGATTTAGCAATTCAACTGTATGATCTAAACCCACTTTTATACCCAATCGATTCAGATCAAACAAATATGATAAAATTCCATCTATTTTTTTTGATTTGGTTGATGTAATTGACATATGTCTATTAAATATATCAATAATTTAAAAAATCTCTATTTTTCTGATAAGTACTGTTCTCTAGAGTAACGAAATTTAACTATCGCCCTATAAATTGAATTTGCAATTGTTTGTCTATACTTACTATTTCTTAAATTTCTTTCTTCATTTGCATTCGTTAAATATCCGGCCTCAATCAAAACATTTGGCATGCTAGCATCAATTAGAACGTGAAAGCCCGCTTGTTTTACACCTCTATTTTTTGATTTAACTTTTTTGCCCATTTCATCTTGTACAATTGCGGCTAATTCTTCACTCTCTTTCATAAATATGCTTTGAGCCATTGTAGCCATAATTAAATTTTCACCAGATAAATCCTTATATTTATTTTTACTTCTATCTTCTAATTTAATTACTTCATTTTCTCTAAATGCTACTTCAATAGCATCTTCTGTCATGCCAGGTCTTAAAAGATAAGTTTCAAAACCATATGCTGTTTTATTAGGACTAGAATTGAGATGGACACTAATAAACATTTTCCCATTAGACTCATTAGCTATTTTAGTTCGTTTCCATAATGGTATAAAAACGTCCTCGCGTCGAGTATATATTACTTTCAATTTTGTGTTTTTCTCTAAAAGCATACCTATTCGTTTAACAATATCTAGAGCAATATCTTTTTCCTTTGTACCCCTTTTTCCTGAAGTCCCAGGGTCTTTACCTCCATGCCCAGCATCTAAAACAATAGTGTCTAATTTCCATCTATCCCTTACTTTATTTATTCGCGAAACACTATTGTCCATTGGTGTTCTTAGTGAAACAACAATTTCATTTTGATCCTTACTCTGATATAATTCATGACTTTCAACTTTTGATCTAATCTGGAAAGCTAGTTGTGCAGTTTGATCCAATTGATCAGCTGCAATATTACTTATAACACCACGTATATCACTTCGACGAAATTCGGTTGTATCTACTAATCCACCAGAAATAGTAATATAAAACCAACCGTTTTCATGGAAAAAAGAACTGATATTACCATCGGGGAAAGATTTTTTTGTTTTAATTCTAAGTATAGTACCATTTGCTTTTTGTGATATATCGACGCTATTAATGGTATATTCTTGAATATCTAAACTTAAAGTTAAAGTTTTGGGATCATAATTGATCCCTGGTAGCGTTGTTCGCTTAATTATATCAATAAAATAATCAGCCGATATATAAATATCATTATTTCTCCAAATGGGATATATTGGCATTTGATAAACCTGTTCATCGACTAAAACAAAACTACTATAACTTGATATTTTTATTCTTTTATCTCCTATATATAGAACCATTTTACCTCTATCTTCATTTATATATGGATCACGATTTGTTAATATCTTTGAGAAATCAATAATTGAAATATAAGTACCAC
>CAYVBB010000161.1:0-2665 GCA_964448515.1 uncultured bacterium
ATACGAGGCTTTTTAGTTGAAAAAGACTTTGAAGGTTTTTCTGCTCCTATAATGAAAGGTAAATGGTCATTGCGCGCATCTATTACTTCAGAATTAGTTTTAGAAAATGTTTTTGTACCAGAAGAAAATTTGCTGCCAAATATTGAGGGTTTAAAAGGTCCTCTTGGTTGTTTAAATCAAGCAAGATATGGAATTGGATGGGGAGCTATTGGTGCAGCTATGAATTTATATGAAGTTGCGCTTAGATATTCAAAAGATAGAGAGCAATTTGGTAAACCAATAGCAGGGTTTCAATTAATTCAAGAAAAATTAGTTTGGATGTTTAATGAAATAACTAAGGGACAATTAATTGCTATGCAAGTTGGTAGAAATAAAGATAATGAATCCTTAAAACATTCTCAGGTTTCTTTAATAAAAAGAAATAATGTATGGGTTGCTAGAGAATGTGCAAAATTAGCTAGGGAAATTTTGGGAGCTAATGGTATAACTTCTGATTACCCTATTATGAGACACATGATGAATATAGAAAGTGTTTATACTTATGAAGGAACCCATGAAATGCATACTTTGATTCTTGGTCATGAAATAACTGGAATTCAGGCATTTAAATAAACTAATTAATATTAATTAATTCACGCTCTTTTTTAAATAAACCTTTTTTGTTTTTCTCGTTCTTAAAATAATTAAAACTATCCCAGCTAACTATTATTGTGTAGTATGAAACAAGGATTGACAAGCAATATCCTACGAAAAAAATTAAATTAGAAATACTCTTCATATTTAATATCACAAAAATAGAATATAGAATTATTATATATATTTCTGCTTTCATTGATTGAGATAAGAGTTTTATTAAGTAGCCCTTTTTAATTGAGCTATTTATAATGCATTTAATCGAAAAGAAAAAGAAATATCTGAAAAGTAAAAAAATTAATATGTTAACATAGGTTTTTAAATAGTATTGGATAAAAATATTATCATATATAGATATAGCATTAAAAGGAAGTGGCCAAAATATATTTACAAGATTTATTGATATTAGTATATCTAAAAAAATATGTAAAAGCATCCCAGAAATTATCCCGTTTGCAAGATTTAAATATACCTTATCTTTATATATTTCATATATAATTAATAGTATTAAGTATATTAATAGAACAGAAAAAATGCTATGTCCGAATGTATGATTGTCTAGATTTATATTTGAAAAATTTAAATATATTATTATTGTATCTATATCTGGTAATAATAAACCAATTAAGAAAGCTGGGAAAAACCATTTTTCTTTTGGGAGTTTATTTCTAATAAGTATAGCAATATAAGTATATATACTTGTTATAATCATAATGTTTAAATTAAATCTATAATTTATAAGTAATTTAGTATATGTATATTTATTAAAAAAATGAATGCTCAATTAGTCAAACAAAAATTATCAGAATATTATCATAAATCTTTATTTGCAGATTTTCAATCTGATATACATCCTGTAAATCTTATTAATGCTGTAAAGTCAATTATAGGTATTGATTTTGATATATCTCATGAACGTTTACTTGATTATTGTGAAAATTATGTTAATGGTTGTACTTCTGTGGATTCTATTGGAGTATTTGAAGATATTGAGATTCCATCTGCTATTTCTTTTGCTACATTAGAAGAGTCTCTTTTGTTGAGAGATTTTGATAAATCAATAAAAAATATTTATTCATTATTGAAAGTATCAGATGGAAAGCATATTCTTGAGTTTTTATTAGAGTATACTATTAAATATAATAATTCCGTTTATATCTTGGTTTGGTCAGTATATAAAATGTCTTTATTTTTAAATTATAATAATATTAATGATAGTATTATATTTTGCTTAAAATATATAATTAGTAATGATTTAGGAAATAGAATCTCAGGAAATAAACAGGTAAATATTGATTTTTCGAAATATGTATATAATAGTAAGACAATTAAAGATATATTGATATATCAATCTATTTTAAATGAGGATTTGGTTAGAAAAGAGAATATCTCAAAGTATATAAAAATTAATATTTCTAGGGGTTTTGATTTTTCTAACAATAATAAAGAGCTCATTGTGTATGATGATCAATCGAAATATGGTCGAAAATGGATTAGTTTATACCTTAAGAAGATAAAAGACGATAAGCTAGATATGGAATTGGTTTTGATGCTTGATATGTTTAGAGGCGTTCTAAAAGTATCAGATGGTAAGTATGATAAACAAATTTGGAATAACCTCAATATTTATTTAGATAAATGGAATTAACAAATTTAGGAAAATGGAAAATTAAAGTTATAGAATCTGGTAATTTTAAGCTAGATGGTGGAGCTATGATGGGTAGTGTTCCTAAGGTATTGTGGAATAAAACAAATCCAAGTGATGATTTAAATAGAGTCCAATTGTCAATGAGATGTTTACTTCTAGATGATGGAAAAAATATTGTATTAATTGAAACGGGTATAGGGGATCATTATAGTCAAAAATTTGAAGAAATGTTTGAGATAAATCAGCAGAAAAATAGTTTAAGTAATACTTTAAGTGATTATGATTATTCAATTAAAGATATAACACATGTTGTTTTAACTCACTTGCATTTTGATCATGCAGGAGGTGCTGTTAAAAGAGAATTAAATGGAGATATGAAACCTC
>CAYVBB010000162.1:0-2661 GCA_964448515.1 uncultured bacterium
TCCTTTAATTACTCCATACCAAGCATCCCATGGTTTAAACCAAGTTTTAAAACCCTTCATAAATTGATAGGTATCAATATCTAAAGATGTTGCTGCAGCAAAAACACCTCCAGAAATTCCAAAAATATCTGCAATAATTATTAAAACTGGAAACATAATAAACCCAGCTAAGACTCTTGGAAAAACTAAATAAGCAATTGGATCGAGAGATATCGATTCTAATGCATCAATCTGTTCTGTAACTCTCATTGTTCCAAGTTCAGCTGCAATTGTAGCACCGATTCTACCAGCTAATACTAAACATGTAATAACAGGAGCTAGTTCTAGCAACATAGTTTCTCCAACAAGACTTCCTATAATCCACTTTGGTGTAATAGATGATTCCATTTGATATGAAGCTTGAACTGAAGCAACCATACCTGTAAAAAAACTTGTTAAAATAACTATAGGAATAGACTTTGTTCCTATAATAATCATTTGATCAATTGAATTATTCAAATATAATGGCCAAGAACTATAAGATCTAAAAACATTTACAATCAACATTATAAATCTTCCAAACTCTTCAAATAAAGATAAAATCTTTTTTATCGGATATTTAAATAATGAATACATATTATGATATTATATTAAATATAATTTAAAATAAATAGAAATATTACATAGTAGGATATAGATTAAAAGAACCACACAATTCTTCAACAGAAGATTTAACAGCATTAATGTTTTTTTCATCATTTATATTTGACAGAACATCATCTATTAAACTAGCTATCTTTTTCATTTCTTCAATGCCCATTCCCCTCGTTGTTACAGCAGGAGTTCCAATTCTTATACCACTTGTAACTAATGGTGATTTTTCATCAAATGGAACCATATTTTTATTCGTTGTGATACCTGCTGCTTCTAATTTTCGTTCAGCTAATTTTCCTGTTATATTTTTATTTGTTAAATTTATCAGTAATAAATGTGTATCTGTTCCATTAGAAACAAGATTATAACCTTTAATTTTTAATTCTTCAGCTAAAGTTTTAGCATTAGAAACAATGTTTTTACAATAAACTTTAAAAGAAGGATCAAGTGCTTCTTTAAAAGCTATAGCCTTACCTGCAATTGAATGCATTAATGGACCACCTTGAATGCCGGGCATAACAGATTTATCAAGTAATTCAGATATCATTTTAATTCTTCCAGATTTAGGTGCTACAACACCCCATTTATTTTCAAAATCTTCACCAGAAATTATTATTCCACCTCTAGGACCACGCAAAGTTTTATGAGTTGTCGATGTAGCTACATGACAAAAAGGCCAAGGAGAAGGATGTTCACCTGTTGCTATTAAACCTGATGGGTGAGCTATATCTGCCATAAGATATGCATTAACTGAATCAGCAACTTCTCTAAATTTTTCAAATTCTATATATCGAGGATACGCACTTCCTCCACAAATAATTAATTTAGGATTATGTTTCTTTGCAATTTTTAAAACATTATCAAAATTTACTCTTCCTGTTTCTTTTTCTAAACCATATGAAATAAAATTATAAAATTGTCCAGAAAAATTAACTTTACTGCCATGAGTTAAATGTCCTCCATGAGCTAAATCTAAACCCATAACTTTATCACCAGGATTTAGCATAGTTAAATAAACGGCCATATTTGCCTGAGAACCTGAATGGGGTTGAACATTAGCATATTCTGCATTAAATAATTTTTTTAATCTATCTTTAGCAATATTCTCAACTTCATCTACAGCTTCACAACCACCATAATATCTTTGCCCTGGATATCCTTCAGCATACTTATTTGTCAATATACTTCCTACAGTATTTAATACATTATTACTTGTGAAATTTTCAGATGCAATAAGCTCCAATGTATTTCTTTCTCTGTTTAGCTCTTTTTCAATACAGCTATATAATTCTAAATCATATTCTTTAATTTTATTCATCTTATCTAAATTTCTATTAAATTAACTCTCTTTAGATGCCTACCACCTTCAAAATCTGTGTTAAGCCAAACATCAACAATTTCTAAAATTAGATTAAAATCTGTCATCCTTGCACCTAATGCTAATACATTAGCATCATTATGTTTTCTACTCATTTCTGCATGTTTGGAAGATGTACATAATGCAGCTCTAACACCTTTAATTTTATTTGCAGCTATAGATATCCCAATACCACTACCACATATAACAATACCTTTATTAACTTCATTATTTACCACCATTTTACCAACTTCATGACCAAAGGAAGGATAATCAACAGAATCAGAAGAATGTGTTCCAACATCAACTAGCTCATATTCTTTATCAATTAGAAAGATTTTTAATTTTTCTTTTTCATCAAAAGCAGCATGATCACAACCTATTGCAATTTTATTTTTCATTTATTTATCTTTTTGAATTTACTGTTCTTTCTAACCATTTATAACAATCAGATCCCTTTAATTTGTAGCAATCATCATTAGAAGGAGATAATTCTTTAAACTTTTCAGCATTTAAAAACCAATCTCCTTTTGTAGTGATAAAATCATCTAATTGGTCCTTATAAACCTTAGCATTTAAATACCCACTATTATAAGATGTATTATAATCTTCCCATGCTATATCATACACAAGTCGATCACAAAAATCAACTTCATCACCAATATTATACT
>CAYVBB010000163.1:0-2602 GCA_964448515.1 uncultured bacterium
AAAATATGGATTATATGTTTAGTGGTGCCACATCTTTTAATCAGGATATTAGCAAATGGAATGTGAGTAATGTAGAAAATATGGATTATATGTTTAGTGGTGCCACATCTTTTAATCAGGATATTAGCAATTGGAATGTGAGTAATGTAAAAAGTATGGGCGGTATGTTTAGTGGTGCCACATCTTTTAATCAACCTATTGGAAATTGGAGTGTGAGTAAAGTATCTTGGATGGAGTATATGTTTAGTGGTGCCACATCTTTTAATCAAGATCTTAATGGATGGGGTAAATTAGTTGGAGTTGAAGGTATGTTTTATGGAGCTACTTCATTTAATTCTCCTATCGGAAAATGTAAGCTATACGGCATGAGCATGGAAAACATGTTTAGAGAAGCTACTGCTTTTAATCAAGATATAAGTAGTTGGGATGTAAGTAATGTCACTCAAATGAAGGGGTTGTTTCAAGATGCAACCTCATTTAATCAAGATTTAAGAAGCTGGAAATTAAATGAGAAATTACCAAAATCACGTACTATGTTTACAGGTGCTACGGCATTTAACATCAAAGAACACAGTCCATTTTTAAATATAAAAACAAAAAAAAGAAAGCTTGATACTTCTACAGCTAATTTATCGCCTGAGGATAAAAGGACTTATTCAAAAATTAAAAAATTATTAAAAGTAAGAGATACAGACCAAATTGATCTGGGTGCTGAGCTAGCAGCCTCATTAAACAATTCTAGCATATTTAGCTCTTTATTAGCTGGGTGTAAATTAACTCAAACAGAAAGTGGGTATGATGATGGAGAGATACATACTAAACTTGTTACAAATAAACTTTTTACAGGTAGTGGGCCTGCTCAGCCATTTTTAAATTATGCTTTAATGAGTTTGATAGCAAATGTTCCTGATAATGATGAAATAGAAATTGATGAATCGATTAAAATTAAGAACATTAAATCACTTAATTTATCAACAATATCATTTAAAGAAGATTGGAATTCATCAAAGAAATGTAAAATGCCGAGTATAGCTAATTTTATTTATTTAGAAAAACTCAAAGTTAATTCTAGATATGGAGAAGCAATTCCAACTAAATTCAAAAGTAGCACTTTAACAGAACTCACTCTCACAGATTTTGGAGGTTCATTAGAATTTTTTTCACAATTTCCAAATTTAGAATATTTAAATATTGACATAAGTTCATATTCAAGAGGAAAAATAGAAAGTCTTGAGAGTTTTAAAAATTTGGTATCTCTAAGAGAGCTTATATTGTCAACAGGAGGTAAGTTAACCGATATTAATTTTTTGAGTGAATGCAAGAAATTACAAAAATTTCACTTGGAAATAGATTCAGGCTCTAGTTACTCTTATGATGATGATGATAAAATAGGTGATATTACTGTTCTTCCAAATTTAAAAAATTTAGAAGAGTTAGATATTAGTCGCATTCATTCAAATTTAGATCTAAGCCCAATTGGCAGGTGTAAAAACTTGAAAGATCTTGATCTAAGTGGTATAATGCCTGATTTGAGTTCAATTGGAGGGTGTAAAAACTTAAAAAATCTTAATCTAAGTTTTGATAAGGAATATAGAATACCCGATTTATCTATGCTGAGTTCATGTAATGAACTTTCAGATTTAACTATTTCAGGTTGTTCGCCATATGATATTAATGCTAAAATTGAAACTGTAAACGGAATTAAATTATCTAAAAATTTAAAGTCAATTAAAATAGCACATAGTTATAATACTGGTGTAACAATTTCAGGTATTAATGGTGGGAGTTTATCTAATGCTACTCGAAAAATTAAACCTAAATCCCCTAATAAAGGTTATATCCCAAGAGTAGATCAAAAGGAACTAATAGATGCAGGCGATGTAACGCATTATAGAGGTGAGCCATTCACGGGGATTATGTATTTTAATTTTGGACAAGGTTCATACTCATACAGACGCAAAGAATATGATTATATAGTAGAGAAAGAATATGAGATGGTAAAAGGCTTTAAACACGGAAGCTACAAGCATTTTTATGTAGGTGGTAAATTAGCTGGTAAATTAAGGATTGAACATAATTTTATTGATGATGAGCATGATAAAATAATTGGATTTTATGATGGTTATGGGAATAATTATGTTGGAAAAAATTCATGTGTAGGAGCTTCTGCTTTAGAGTTATTAGCTAAAGATAAACCTGTATTTGTAAACGAATATGGTGATGAATCTTACTCTAAAAAAGCAGGTTATTCTTTAAAAAATACTGGCTTAGAAGGTGCATTATTTTTTTACAATGACAATGTTTTCTCAGGACAGGTTTTACTTCATAAATATGTGTCCCATTGGAAACCATTCGATGATCTTAATCGCTCGTTATATGGAATTGTAGATGAGGCTACTTCAACAGATTTTTCCGAAGATGATCATTATATTTCATTTTTAATTACCATTAAAGAAGGAAGAATAACTGGTGAGTTCTGTGCATCTTCTGGTAGCAAATTTTTCTCAGGCAATACTGACAAAGAGGGAACTTTATCTCCTTTATACTCGGTAAAAGTAAAAGATTTATCTAATGATAAATCAAATGAATTATCATTAGAAGG
>CAYVBB010000164.1:0-2598 GCA_964448515.1 uncultured bacterium
TAAAAGTTCCAATTACATATTATGATGAACTTAACAATAGAGTAGGTAATATTGATGAAAATATAAAGAAAATAAAAGAATTAAATATTTTAGTAGATAGAGATGATGAAGGTTATTTATTGCAATTATTTTCAAAACCTGTTCAAGATAGACCAACTTTATTTTATGAATTTATACAAAGAAAAGGTTCGCGAGGATTTGGTCAAGGTAATTTTCAAGCATTATTTGAAGCGATTGAAAGAGAACAAGAAAGAAGAGGTAATTTATAATGCCATTTTATAATTCTAAAGGTATCATACCACCTAAAAGACACACTGTATTTAAAAAAAATAAAAAACTTTTATTTGAACAGCATATTAGTAGGGAAGGATTTTCAGGTATTTATTCAAACCTTTATCACTTATCTATGCCAACAAAATTATCAAAAGTCGGTAGTTTTAAAAGTTTAAAAATTTCAAAAGCATCTTGTAAACATAAAACTAGACATTTAATGTCATATAAAATTAAAGAATTTGATGATGCTATTAAATCAAGAATTCCTTTAATGTTTAATAATGATATAATTATTAGTGTTTGTCATATTAATAAAAATATGGATTATTTTTATAGGAGTGGACATTTTGATGAACTTTGCTATGTTCAATATGGTTCTGGTATTATTTCAACTAATTTTGGAGATTTAAAATATAGCAGTGGTGATTATGTTATTATCCCTAAAGGGGTTATTTATAATATAAAATATACAAAAAATACAAAAATGTTGGTTGTTGAATCGAGCTCTTCAATTAATTCTCCTGAAAAATATCGAAATAAATTTGGTCAGTTATTGGAGTCTTCTCCTTATTGTGAAAGAGATTTATGTACTCCTAACTTAAATAAACCAATTGATAAAAAAGGAGACTTCTTGGTTAAAGTTAGATTAGAAGATGGAATTCAAGATTATATATACAATCATCATCCTTTTGATGTTGTTGGTTGGGATGGGTGTTATTATCCATGGATTTTTAATATAAATAATTTTGAACCAATAGTAGGAAGTATACATCAACCACCTTCTGTACATCAAACATTTGAGGGACATAATTTTGTTATCTGTTCTTTTGTATCAAGATTGTTCGATTTTCATAAAGATGCAATTCCTTCTCCATATCCACATTCAAATGTAGATTCAGATGAGTTTATTTTTTATAGTGAAGGTAAGTTTATGAGTAGAAGTGGTATTAAAGAAGAATCTATAACTTATCATCCTATGGGTATCACTCATGGTCCACAACCGGGTAGATATGAAGATTCTATTGGTAAAAAGAGAACTGAAGAACTAGCTGTTATGATAGATACGTTTAAGCCTTTATATTTAACTAAGGAAGCATTGAAAATATCTGAAAAAAAATATCACTTAAGTTGGATTAAAAAATAATATGTCTTCAAATATAAAGACTATTGATTTTAAATCTTCTCAAGCTCCTTCAGACTTTGTGGATTCACTTATTGATACTGGTTTTGCAGTTGTAAGAAATCATTCAATTGATTTTAAATTAATTGATAATGTATATGAACAATGGGAAGAATTTTTCGCTTCAAAAGATAAATATAATTATATGTTTGATTTAGAAAAACAAGATGGATATTTTCCCATTAAATCAGAAAATGCTAAGGGCTATTCTATAAAAGATATCAAAGAATTTTATCATATATATTTACCATGGGGTAGAATACCACCTGAATTATCAGAAGATACTCTTTTAATTAGAAAACAATTAAAGGATATTGCTACAACCCTATTATCATGGATTAATGACCTTACTCCAGATAAAATTAAAAAAAATTTTTCTATGCCACTATATGAAATGATTGATAAAAGTGAAACTAACTTGTTAAGAATTATACATTATCCACCTCTTAGAAAAGATGATGATATAAATGCTTTAAGAGCAGCAGCACATGAGGATATAAATTTGATAACTATTTTATTATCTGGTTCAAAACCAGGTTTGCAAGTTAAGAATTCTGATAATAAGTGGATAGATGTTAAATCTGATTATGGGTCTTTAATTGTAAATATAGGAGATATGTTGCAAGAATGTTCTAAAGGTTATTATCCTTCTACATCTCATAGAGTTATAAATCCAAAAGATGAAAAGAGTAATCAATCAAGATTTTCAATGCCATTTTTCTTACATCCAAGAGATGAAGTCCCTTTGTCAGATATTTATACAGCAAAAGAATATCTAGATGAGAGACTAAAGCAATTAGGTCTAAGATAAATGAAAAAAATATTTATTATTATAGCCATATTATTTAGTGTATATTTTTTAGTAAATCAATTTAAATCCATTGAATCAGATCCATGTGATGTTAAATGTGATAATTGCATTAATACTGTGCAATGTGAAAAATGTTATGAGGAATGTTATTCAACAATAAAATAATTTATGAATATAATTTTAAATAGATTTGTTAAAATATTTAAACCATGGTTTGCTGTTGATTCAAGAGCTTTAGGTTTATTTAGAATTATATTTGGATATTTATGTTTATTTGATGTTTTAAGAAGGTGGGAGTTTATTGATATTTTTTATACTCAAGCATCAATAATCC
>CAYVBB010000165.1:0-2539 GCA_964448515.1 uncultured bacterium
AGGTGTTGGTACAAATAAGTTAACCATTAAAGGAATAAAATCTAATAATGATTTAAATATAAAATACTCTATAATACCTGATAGAATTGAAGCAGGAACATTTTTGATAGCAGCTGCAGCTTCAAAGGGTAATATAAAATTGAATAATTGCACCTATAAACATTTAAGTAATGTTATTGGCAAGCTTAAGGATGTTGGTGCAACCATTTCATATGATGATAATTCCATTTCGATAGATATGAATAAAAATATTCAATCTGTATCATTGAAAACTGATGTTTATCCGGGATTTCCAACAGATTTACAAGCACAATGGATAGCTTTAATGTCTTTATCAAATGATGCTAGTGAAGTTGAAGATACGATTTATTTAGATAGATTTACTCATGTTCCAGAGCTTATAAGGCTTGGAGCTAAAATTGATATGAATAAAAATATTGCAAATGTAACAGGAGTAAAAAAATTATTTGCTGCAAAAGTTATGTCCACAGATATAAGAGCAAGTGCTTCTTTAATTATTGCTGCTCTATGTTCCAAGGGTGAAACTCATCTGTCGAGAATATATCATATAGATAGAGGGTATGAAAAAATTGAAAATAAACTTTCGTTATTAGGTGCTAAAATTAAAAGAGTTAATGAGTGAATCATGAAATATATTGTTACAAATAATAGGAATAAATAATTTGTATATATTAATATTATCATTTAATTTAATGTTGTTGCATTTGTAACGATTTTTTTAAAAAATAAAATGAGTATAAAAAGGAGTAAAAAAATGAAAAATATATTAACTATCGGTTTAGTTTTATCATTAGCAATTGGTGCGCAAGCTACAACTAATGCTAAATTAAACGTTGAAAAAGCAAATCAAAATGATTTGCAAATTAAATTAGAGTCTAGTGTTGATGTTTATGGTTTACAGTTCGATGTAAATTATGATCCAGCACAATTAAACTTAAATGAAAATAATATTTCTCACTTATTTTCAGGTTCAGATGTAAGATCTAACATGAGTGTTTACAGTAAGATTAAAGAACCTGGATTAGCTAGAGTTATTATGTTTGATTTAGGCGGTGCAGCTATACTTGAAGCAAACAATTTAGAAAAAGTTATTCAACTTTCTTATGATTCTGTTGATTCTTATAAAGGTTCAACATTAGTTTCTGTTTCAAATATTGTAGCAGCAGGTTCACATGGTGAAGAAGTTACTATAGATGATAGTATCGATTTTACTTTTGATTTAAATGATGGATTAGCTCCATATGAAACTTCAATAGTAGGTAACTATCCAAATCCATTTAACCCAACAACAACAATAGAATTTGATTTAGCAAATTCTGGTGTTGTAGATGTTACTGTTTATGATCTTCAAGGTCGTAAAGTAGCAAGCTTACATAATGGCATGTTAGATGCAGCTCAAGGTTATACATTTAATTGGGATGCAAGTAGTGTTGCTAGTGGTCAGTATTTTGCAAGAATTACTGCTCCTGGTTTTACTGATGTAATTAATATGACATTATTGAAATAAAATAGTTATACTCATTTTACAAAGCCCCTGATTTAAAATTAGGGGCTTTTTTTATATATAGAAAATAAAACTATGTTATTAAATATTGTTTTAGTAGGAGCCGGTGAAGTTGGCTTTAATTTATCTAAATTTCTTTCCAAAGAAAATTACAATCTTACTGTAATTGATATAAATCCAGTTAAATGTAATAGAGTTAAAAATACAATAGATGCAAGAGTAATAGAAGGTGATGGTTGTTCTCAAAGGACTCTACAATCAATTGATTTTAGTAATGTTGATTATTTTTTAGCTTTAACTAGAATTGATGAAATTAACTTAGTAGCTTGTACAATAGCTAAGAAAATGGGTGCAAAAAATATAATTGCTAGATTAAGGAATACTGAATACATACATTCTGATGCTATTGTTTCACCTAATAATTTTGGTATTGATGATGTTATTTATCCAGAAAAATCAGCTCAAAAAGAAATTGAAAATTTGGTTAGAGATTCATCAGCAGTCGAGGTTAAATCATTTTTTGAAGATAAAATAAAACTACTGGGGATAACATTGGATCATAATTCATCACTAATTGATAGAACAATCAATAATGTTTACTTATCTAATCCTTACATTACTCATAGAACTCCTCTTATATATAGAAATGATAATACTTTTATACCACATGGAGATACCTTGTATCAAAAAGATGACGTTATATATTTCACATGTGATCAAAACTCTGTAGAAGAAATATATAAGCTTACAGAAAAAGCAACATTTAAAGTGCAGAACATTATGATTCTTGGTTTAGGAAAAATTTCTAGAATGCTAGCAAAATCATTAGGAAATGATTATAATGTTAAAATAGTAGAACTTAATAAAGAAAAAGCAAAAAAATATAGTGAATCACTTGATGAATCTTTAGTCCTTGTAGGTGATGGTCTGGATGAGGATTTTTTAGAATCTGAATCTATTCATGAAATTGATTGTTTTATTGCAACAACAGAAAATGATAAGACAAATATGCTT
>CAYVBB010000166.1:0-2537 GCA_964448515.1 uncultured bacterium
GATATTTCATCAAGTATATTTTCCATATTTGATGTGTACTCTAAATTAACAAGATCTTTAAAATATTTTTCGAGGAATTGAACAATTGCATATCCAGTTAAAGTTGGAATTAAAGAACCTTTAACATTATTGACATATTCTTTATCTTGAATTTTTTTCATAATGTTTGCATAGGTAGAAGGTCTTCCAATACCTAATGATTCCATTTCTTTTACTAATGATGCCTCCGTGAATCTACTAATAGGTTTAGTAAAGTGTTGTTTTGCTAGAATCTCTCCCCATGTTACTACATCTCCCTTATCAACTTTAGGAAGTATTTTTTCCATATCATCTAATGTTGCACTAGGATCATCAGAACCCTCAACATATGCTCTTAAAAAGCCCGGAAAAAGAATTGTTTTACCTGATGCTGTAAATACATGTTTTCCATCAGAAATATTTAATTTTGTTTGCTCTACTTTGGCTGACTTCATTTGTGATGCGACAGTCCTTTTCCATATTAAATCATATAATTTATATTCTTTATCAGAGAGTTTATTTTTTAAAGATTCAGGATCTTTAAAAGTTGCCCCTGCTGGTCTTATAGCCTCATGAGCTTCTTGAGAATTTTTAGCCTTCCCTTTGTAAATTTTTGGTTTTTCTGGTAAATAGTCATTCCCATATTTTTCTTTAATTAAATTTCTTGCAGCATTTAAAGCTTCTGTTGATAGGTTTATGGAGTCTGTCCTCATATAAGTTATATATCCCTCTTCATATAAATTTTGAGCAATTCTCATTACTTGATTTGAGTTCATGTATAATTTTCTTATACCTTCTTGCTGTAAAGTTGATGTTATAAAGGGGGCATAAGGATTTTGATTTTTTGGTTTTTTTATAACATCACTAATTTTCCATTTATTTTTTGAAAGCGATTTGATTAGATTATTAGCTGCTTTTTCATCAAGAACAATTGTTTCTCTTTTTTCTAGCTCTCCAGTTGTTTTGTTAAAAGCATTACCTGATGCAATTTTTTTACCATTAATAGAAATTAATTTACTAAAAATACTATCTTTTTTAGCATTGAACTCTCCTTGTAAATCCCAAAATTCATTTTGTTTGAAATTAGTTCTTAGTTTCTCTCTATCAACTAGAATTTTAACAGCCGGACTTTGCACTCTACCTGCGGATAATCCTCCCTTTACATTAAACCATAATTGTTTCGAAACTAAAAATCCAAAAAGTCTGTCTAAAAATCGTCTACACTCTTGAGCATTAACTAAATTAAGATCAATTTCTTTTGTGTTATTTAATGAATCATGGATAGCTTGTTTTGTTATTTCATTAAAAACCATTCTTTTAACAGGAATTTTTGGTTTTAACTCTTCAACTAAGTGCCAAGCAATTGCCTCTCCTTCTCTGTCAGGATCAGTTGCTATATATATACTATTTACACTTTTAAGAGATGTCTTTATTTGTTTAATTACATCCTTTCCTCTTTTTGAAACTACGTATGTTGGTTTAAAGCCATTATCTATATCTAATCCTAGATTTTTTTCAGCTAGATCTCTTACATGACCGACAGAAGCTTCTATCTCATAATTCTCTTCTCCTAAGAATTTTTTGAGGGTTTTTATTTTTGAAGGTGACTCAACAATAATTAAACTTTTAGAATTCATACTATAAAATATTCCTTATTTAATAATTTTAAAATTACACATATTATTATCTTATTTTACAACATATATTATTTAAATTTATTTTTATGGAATTTACAGGTCAAATATCAAAGATGGTTTCAAGTATTGGTAATCCGATAGAATATGTATTGCCAATTGGAGAAAACAAATTAATACTTAATAAATATATTGGGGAATTAATTCAAATTAAGTTTAACGATGAAATTAGATGCATTAATTGTAATAATAAAATTAAAAAGACATATATGCAAGGATATTGCTATCCATGTTTTATATCTTTACCACAGACAGAGGATTGTGTTTTTAAACCACATTTATGTAAAGCTCATCTAGGCGAGGCTAGAGATATGGATTGGGCAAAAAATAATTGTTTAGTTTCTACTTATGTTTATTTATCATTAACAAGTAATCTTAAAGTTGGAGTTACAAGACATAACCATATTCCCTCAAGATGGATTGATCAAGGGGCACATCATGCAATCAAATTTGCTAAGACACCAAATAGATATTTAGCTGGATTAATTGAATTAGAAATTTCACAATACATTTCAGATAGAACTCAATGGCGCAAAATGATTTTAGGAGAATATGATGAGTTGGATTTAAATAAGAAAAAAAATGATTTGCAGGAATATTTATCAAATAATTTAAAAAAGTATTATTTAAATAATGCAGATATGATTGATTTGAAATATCCAATAATTAAAAATTTAGAAAAAATTAAATCGTTTAATATTGAAAAATTTAAAACTATTAAAAAAAAATTAATTGGTATTAAAGGACAATATTTAATGTTTGATGATAATCATGTTTTAAATGTAAGAAAATATACCGGATATAATTTTACAATTAAGATACTTT
>CAYVBB010000167.1:0-2534 GCA_964448515.1 uncultured bacterium
GGAGCTTGTATTATGAAACAATATTTTATAGATATTTATGATACTGTCAAATCTATGATGTCAGGAATGAGTTTAACAATGCACCACTTAAGAAATAAAAAGAATTTAGTAGCTACTTTGCAATATCCTAACGAAAAATGGCCTAAGCCAGAACGTAATATTGGTTTTGAGCATAGTGAATACAATGTAATAAGATCAAGATTACATGTTGATATTGATGATTGTATAGGTTGCTTGCAATGTGAGAGAGCCTGTCCAGTTGATTGTATAAAAATAGATACAATTAAGCCAGCTAAAGGTGTTGATTTTGATTGCGGTGAAACATCAAATGATACAAGGAAAAAAATGATTGTTCCAAGGTTTACAATAGATATGTCAGAATGTATGTATTGTAATCTATGCGTATATCCATGTCCAGAAGAGTGTATATATATGGTTGGTGGTCCTAATGAACCTAAACACGACATTGATTATGAATATAGTAAGTATGTTAAACATGATTTAGTTTTTGAATTTTCTAATGTTACTGACCAGCAAATTGTTGATATAGGAGCACAATCATATTTAGATGAAAGAAATAGTAAAATTGATAAAATTAATCAAGGTGTTAATTTAAAAGGAAATGAACCTTTAGTATCTTCAGCTCCAACAGCAACAGCTCCAACAGCAGCAGTCCCAGTTCAAGCTTCTGATACTCTTGAAATAAAATGTTTAGATGTTATAGAAGACAAAACATTAAAAACACCAGCTAAAAAAGTATTTTTTAAATCTAAAAGAGCAGGTGAGGATGATATAATAAAAATAGATAAGGTAATAGCAGAAATAAGCAAATTAGATGGTTATACACCTGAACTGGAACAAAAATTAAAGGATTTATTATAATGCCCTTACCAATTCTAGATTTAGGTCAAATATTGTTTTACTCTATAGTATTTCTTATAGTTATATCATCTTTTTGGGTTGTTATGTCACCCAATTTAGTTCATTCTGCCGTTTCATTATTATTTACATTCTTTGGTGTAGCTGGATTATATGTTTTTTTATACGCTGATTTTATTGCTGCTGCTCAAGTTATAATATATGTTGGTGGTATTTTGGTTTTAATTATTTTCGGAGTCATGTTAACAAATAAAATTGATGATCCTAATTTATCTAATCAAAGTAGAAATCAGGTATTGGCAGCTATTTTTTGTTTTATCATGCTTCTATTCCAATTGCAGATTATTTTTAGTACTGATTGGTTTATAGGTGATTTTATTACAAGAGAATCTACTGTTAATGATATAGGTATGTTGTTATTAACAACATATTTACTTCCATTTGAAATTGTTTCTGTTTTACTTCTTGCAGCATTAATTGGAGCAGCCATGCTTTCAAGAAAGAAGTTAGATAAGTGAATACGTTAGAATCATATTTATTTGTTTCATCAATTTTATTTACTTTTGGTATTTTTGGTGTAATAACTCGTAAAAATGCTGTTGCTATTCTTATGGGTATTGAACTTATTTTAAACTCAGCTAATATTAATTTTATTGCTTTTAATAGATTTGGAAATTTTGAAATTCTAGATGGTCATATTTTTAGTATATTTGTTGTTGTTTTAGCTGCTGCAGAAGCTGCTATAGCGCTTGCTATTATAATTAATTTGTTTAAAAATATTGGTACTGTTGATGTTGATGAAGCTAAGGAGCTTAGAGGTTGATGGATTTTAACGATATAAGAATAGTATCATATTTATTTTTACCATTATTATCTTTTATAATATTAATATTTTTTGGTTCAAAAATTAAAGATAAATCACATCTCATTGCATTACCAATTATAGGTTTAACTTTACTTAATTCAATATCTTTATTATTTAAATCACTATTCAATCATCATGGATTAAATTTAGAAAATTCTTTTGAATGGTTTAATACTGGAAGCTTAGTCATATCATTAGGTTATATGATTGATAATGTTTCTATTATAATGTTATGCGTTGTTTCTTTGATATCTTTTCTAGTTCATTTATATTCTTCTGAATATATGAAAGGAGATCCTAGATATTCACGTTATTATGCTTATTTAGGAATATTTACATTTTCAATGAACGGTATTGTTTTATCTGATTCTTTAATTATGATGTATATATTTTGGGAATTAGTTGGGTTAAGCTCCTTTCTATTAATAGGTTTTTGGTTTGAAAAACATAATCCTCCATTAGCAGCTAATAAAGCTTTTTTAACAAACAGAGTTGGTGATATTGGCATGTTTATTGGAATAATGATTTTATTTTTTAGTATTGGAACATTTAATATTAATGAATTGGTAAATGAGATTAGCTCTGAATCTATTAATTTAAATTTATTATCAATAGCTGGTGTTTTAGTGTTTATGGGTGCTGTAGGTAAATCATCACAGTTTCCACTGCATATATGGCTTCCAGATGCAATGGAAGGCCCAACACCTGTTAGCGCACTGATTCATGCCGCTACAATGGTTGCTGCAGGTGTTTATATGACGTACAGAATATTTCCTTTTTTAACTCCAGA
>CAYVBB010000168.1:0-2525 GCA_964448515.1 uncultured bacterium
TATCAGATTCATGTAACTTGTCTTTAGGAACTAATATATCTACTTGAATTACTTCTGTTGGTAATTCTCCTATAGCTAACGATAAATTTTCTCCTAGTAATTTTGATTTGATTGATTCTTTTATTAAGAGTCCTTTAATAAAATGAGCTTCATGGGAATTGGCAGCTTTGTATATTAATTTATAATTCATTTGATTTATATTAATTTTTTTTGAAGTATTGCAATAATTTCATCAATTGGCACTCTCTCTTGCTCCATGGTATCACGATCTCTTAAAGTAACTTTGTTATCTTCAAGCGTATCATGTTCTACTGTAATTCCAAAAGGAGTTCCAGCCTCATCTTGTCTTCTATATCTCTTCCCTATTGATCCACCAGAATCAAAAAAGGAGGCAATTCCAGCTGATTGTATTTTATCAACTATTTTTTCTGATATTTCAGGCATATTATTTTTATTCATTAGTGGAAAAACTGCAACTTTGATTGGAGCTATTTTAGGTGATAGCTTTAATACAGTTCTAGATTCCCCATTCACATCTTCCTGGATAAAGGCATCTGCAAGTATTGTTAATAGCGCCCTATCAACTCCAGCTGAAGATTCTACAACAGCTGGAACAAAATGTTCATTATTAATCTGGTCAAAATAAGTTAATTTTTTGTTACTTGCATCTATATGCTGATCTAAATCGAATGTTCCTCTATCAGCGATTCCTTCTAATTCTGACCATCCAAAATCAAATTTATATTCAATATCATAACAAGCAGAAGAATAATGAGCTAATTCATCTTCTCCGTGTGCTCTTAAGCGTAGTTTATCACTATTGATTCCAAGTGATTTAAACCAATTCATTCGTTGTTCACACCAATATTCTAGCCATTTTTTTGTATCATTTATTTTACAGAAAAACTCCATTTCCATTTGTTCAAATTCTCTTGTTCTAAAAATAAAGTTTCCTGTAGTTATTTCATTTCTAAAGGCTTTCCCAATTTGTGCAATCCCAAATGGTATTTTTTGTCTAGATGTTGATTGAACATTCTGAAAATTAACAAATATTCCTTGTGCAGTTTCAGGTCTTAGATATGCAACTGATGATGAATCATCAACAGGTCCAATATTTGTTTTAAACATTAAATTAAATTGTCTAACATTTGTCCAATCGCCAACTTCTTTTGTTTGAGGATCAATAATTTCAGATTCTTTCATAATATCACCACTATCACTTTGATTATCAATAAGCTTTAAAACAATTTTAGTAATCAAATCATCATTTGAATTAATGCTCAATGATTTAGAGATTTTTTTTATTACTTCATCTGATTGATCTTCAAGTAAATGATCAACTCTGTATCTTTTTTTTGATATTTTATTATCAATTAATGGATCATGAAAATTTTCAACATGGCCACTAGCTTTCCATACCTCTGGATGCATTAATATTGCGGCGTCCATTCCAACGATATTGTTTCTTGAGGTAACCATAAATTGCCACCATTCATTTTTTAAATTTCTTTTAAGTTCAACTCCCAATGGTCCATAATCCCAAGTTGAGCCTAGTCCACCATATATTTCACTGCTTTGGAATATGAATCCTCTTTGTTTTGACAGAGAAGTTAAAATTTCAAGAATTTTTGCATTTTCTTTAATAGTTGCCATTTATTTCCTTTTATAAAATTTTTTCTTTGGTTTTTTATTTTTAATCATATTAATAGCAGTATTTAAATTAAGTTCATTATAATCAACATCTTTAGGTAGTGTTACATTTACTTTTCCATTAGTAACATAGGTGCCATATCTACCATCTTTAACGACAATTATATTATTTTCATGTTCCCCAAGAGTTTTTAATATAGAAGATTCTTTTTTAGATTGACCTAATAATTCAATTGCTCTTTCAAGTGTAATACTTAATACATCATCAGTCTTTGTTATTGTACAATTTTTCCCTCCACATTTTAAATAAGGTCCATATCGTCCAATATCTTTAATTATTTTTTCATTATTTTTTGGATTGATACCAATTTCTTTAGGCATTTCAATAATTTTCGCTGCAATTTCTTTTGTAATATTTTCTTCTGTGATTCCAGGAGGAAATGATTTCATTTTTTTATCTAATTGAATGTAAGGTCCAAATCGACCTTTTTTTAATAATATTGGGTTATTTGATTTTTTATCAATCCCCATCTCCTTTGGACCAACTTTTTTATTATCAAAATATTCTTTTATTTGTTTTCCAGATATCTCACTTGGAATAATATTTGAGTCTAAATTAACACGCTCTTCTTTACTTTGTGCATAGAGTCCATATCTACCAATTCGAATTTCAAATTGCTCTTCTTTAAATTTTATAGAAGTTATTAGTCTAGATTTATCCTTATCACATTCTTGATCTAATTGCTCTTTAAGTCCAGGAGAACCATTTGCACTAAAATAGAAATTATTTAAAAAATCTTCTTTCTTTTCATTACCTAATGATATTTCATCAAGTATATTTTCCATATTTGATGTGTACTCTAAATTAACAAGAT
>CAYVBB010000169.1:0-2491 GCA_964448515.1 uncultured bacterium
ACTGCCTTTTGCAATTTCCTCTTTGATTGTGGTCTCTTCAGTTTCACCAAGTTCTGACAAGTCCAACAATTCCGCCTTAGCAGAAATTCTAGCGAGTTCTGCTTCTTTCTTAGATAGACCTTCTAACTTGTCTTCAAGCGCAGCCATCTTCTCAGCCATCTTTGCTTCCATCTCCGCAAGTTTGGCTGCAGCCTGGTCTTCAGCCTTGGCTTTGACTTCAGCCTCTGCCTTTGCCCTTGCTTCTTCCTCAACCTTCTTGATTCGGGCTTCTTCTTCGATTCTCTTTCGGGCATCTTCTTCTGCTTTCTTTTTGACTTCAAGTTCCTTCTTCTTAGCCGCAGCAGCTTCGGATTTGGCCTTCTTTGAAGCCTCTTCATCCTTACTTGATTTCTTTTTACGTCCAGATGGATCTTTGATAGAAACTGTCCACTGGAAGTAAACTGAGGAGTCACCGACTCGCATCAAACATGTGTATTCCTCACCATCATTAGAGTCATAGATATCCTCGAATTTCAACTTGAATGAGATAGAACCAGATTCATGTTCCTCCTCGTCGCTACTATCATCTTCTTCAACCAGAATATCTGCCATATTGAAGCGGCCTTCATTGATTTCTTGATTCAAGTCCATGAACCGTACTGTAGTTTCAGGCTGAAGATTGGTTATCGTGATTGATTCCTTACTGGATGTTTTCTTGCCAGAACGTACACCTTCAACAGTTTGCAGGATGAATGGATCAACCTTGGTTCCAGATCCAGAGATGAAATCCGGAACTGATGTTGTGTATTGCGGCATTGGGCCTTTACCTCTCATTCCTAAGATTACGAAAATCGACTCACCCCGTTCCTTGGCAATTACGAACAGCGGCACTAGGAACAACAACAGTAGAAGGAATAGTACACATATCCACCAGTATTTTGCGGCAAATGTTGTTTCTTCCACAGTTTCGTCGCTCTTCTTGGTAGCATCACAATCAGCCATTCCTTCAGGTGTGGAAGTGTTGTCGAATGGATCTGTGCCACATGCAACCTCATCTTCATCCAACCACATATCGCCATCGTCATCATCATCTGAATTATCGCCAATTCCATCACCATCGAAATCGGCGGTTTCGTTTGCATCTTCATCGAAGGCATCTAATTCATTCGAGACCCCATCATTATCGATATCATCGTCAAACAAGTCACAAATCATATCGGAATCAATATCACTTGGCACGCTATTGTTTGACTTGGAATCAGTATTGCACAGTCCTTCCCACATGTCTGTCCAAGAATCATCATCATCATCCATGTCAGCATTATCGCCGATTCCGTCTGAATCCGTATCAAGCCATTCCTCGGCATCTTCTGGGAAATCATCCTCGAAATTCTCATAGCCGTCGTTGTCTTTGTCATCATCAAGAGAATCACAGATGAAGTCATTGTCAAGATCTGTAGGAACATCGTTTACATCATTAGCATCCGTTCCACATGAGGATTCTATACCATCAAGCCAGCCATCTTGGTCAGTATCGGTCTCCAATCCATCACAGACTCCACTATCGTCTGCATCTACTGGTACAGAGGAAGAGTCTTTCCAATCAGAACCGCACTCCTGCTCTTCGGTATCGATGAATTCATCACCGTCATCGTCATCATCAACATAATCACAAATCTGGTCGTTATCTGTATCAGCTGGAGTATCAGTACCATTCAGCGGGTCTTTTCCACAGAGGAGCTCAATCTCATCTGACCAACCATCCTCGTCATCATCGTCATCATCACGATCTGGAGTTCCATCAAGATCAGTATCCAGAAGAACTGCCAAGTTGATAACGAATATCGAACTATACTTGGCGTTGCTTGCAGTAATCGTGTAGGCAGTATCAGCACTCAACTCAGTTGGAGTACCAAATATCGAACCATTATCTCCTCCATCTCTTGCAGGGCTACTGCCGCTGAAAGTCAAACCAAGAGGCAAGTATGGGTCGATAGACCAAGAAGTCACATCCCCGCCAACTGTAGTTGGCTCGAAGATAGACATCTCAAGATTGAGAGATATCTCAACTGTCGAACTATCATAGAATAGTAGAATCGGGGCATCATTGACATCATCATTACTGTCACAGATTCCATCACCATCACCATCGAATGGGGCATCATCTGGGTCTGAAGCATCAGTTCCACCACACGCGGCTTCGTCTGTATCACTCCAACCGTCGCCATCATCGTCATCATCTGATTCATCAGGGATTCCATCTGAATCGATATCCAGTAGAACTGCAAAAGTAATCGTAGTTATTGCACTGATATCAGGTTCAATTCCAGTTGCAGAGACAGTATATGTCGTGTCTGAAATCAATTCTATCGGTGTTCCCCAAATGCTACCATTACCTTCACCGAATTCCATTCCTTGTGGAAGGGTAGGTGAGATCTCCCACGTTATCGCAGCAGCACCTCTTTGCGAGGGATAGATAGTAGCCAAGGGATGATTCACCGCAATTCTATGG
>CAYVBB010000170.1:0-2459 GCA_964448515.1 uncultured bacterium
ATCTATTATAATAGAACCACTTTTAATCATACTTTTATTAATCAATTTTGGTTTTCCTACAGCACATATGATAATATCAGCAGACAAAGTATATTTTGATAAATCTTTAGTATAGGAGTGACAAATCGTAACAGTTGCATTCCCTGCCTGAGAGAGTAAAGACATCATTGGCTTTCCAACTATATTACTCCTACCTATTACAACAACATGTTTTGATTCAACATCAATTTTATAATATTTTAAAATTTCGATACACCCAAGAGGTGTACATGGGATAAATCTAGGATTACCTTGAAATAATAAGCCTAAATTTTCAGGGTGAAATCCATCAACATCTTTAAGTGGATTTATTTTAGATAAAAAATCATATGCTTCAAGATGAACAGGAAGAGGCAATTGCAATAATATTCCATGAACTAACAAATCATTATTTAATTTTTCAATTAATGAAGATACTTCTTCTTTACTAACATCTTTAGTCAATTGAAAAATTTCTGAAGAACAATTCAACTTTTTAAATTTTTTTGCTTTTGATTTTACATAAATTTTTGAAGCTGAATTATTACCAATTAATATAACTGCCAACTTAGGGACTATACCTTTAGTTTTTAAAAATTTTATTTTTTTTTCTAATAATAAATATTTTTTATCAGCTACAGGTTTTCCTAATAATAATTGATTTAAACTCATTAAACTATTTTATTTTTTCATCAATAAATTCTAATAAAGCATTAGATTTAGATTCTATTTTAGATAATACTTCTTTTTTCTGTTGTTTATATAAGAATAATTCATCTGTTATATTCATGCATGCTAAAACAGCTATTTTTAGCTGTTCCGTATCTGGATCCAACCCACTTTCAATTAATTCATCTGTTTTTTCATTTATATAATTTTCAACTTTATGAAAATATGTTTGGTTAGCTGAAGATCTAATAAAATAGTCTTGACCAAGAATCTTTACTTTTACTACTTTTAATTTATTTTGCATACGAATTCTCCAATTTTATCTTTGGATTATTTTAAATTTATTCTTTAGCTCATTTAATATATTCTTAACTTCTATATCAATTTCTTTATCAGTTAAAGTTCTATCATTTGAATTAAATTTTAATGAATAAGCTAAACTCTTTGATTTATTTGAAATTTCTTCTCCTTGATATAAATCAAATAATTCAACATTATTTAAATATTGACCTCCACTACAAATAATTGAATCTTGAATTTCTTGATTACTATATTTTTTATCAATTAAAATTGATATGTCTCTTTCTATAGATGGGTAAGAATATATTTTATTATAAATAATATCACCCTTACTATAATATTTATTTAATAAATCAATATTAACAGAACAAATAAAAATATTTCCAGAAAGATTGTAATCATTAATTGTTTTTTTTTCAATAGATTTGAAATAACCAATTTTTTCTTTGTTTACCAAAATATCAACAATACTTTTATTCACTTTAAAACTTATATTACATATATTAAGCATATTAAGCATCGATTTAATTTCTCCCTTAATAGAATAAATATCTTGTTTAATAGGATTTTTCCAATGCTTAATAATATCACCAAGCCAAACTACCATTAATTTTTTTATTTGTGAAGTACCACTATATGATTTTTTATCAGAAAATGTAATATTACCAATTTCAAAAAATTTAATAAAATCTTTTCCTCTTCTCTGATTAAAGGATACCGCTCTAAGTAATCCAGGTAATAATGAATTCCTAACATATTGCATATCACTACTTAGTGGATTAATTAATTTTACAGGTTTATATTCATTATTTAACAAGCAATCATCTTTAGAATATAAACTATTAGAATAATGCTCATTAAAACCATTTGAAGATAAAAAATTCCTAATCTTCAAATCAATCAAATCATCATCAGGGACAAAAGAATCTGAAGGAAATGTAAAATTAACATTTGAAGGAATATTGTCGTAACCATATACTCTAGCAATTTCTTCAAAAAGGTCTACTTCAAACTCTAAATCATTTCTGTATGATGGAATTGAACAATTAAAAGAATTAACTCCTTTTGAACAATCTATACTTAAGGAATTAAAAATATTTTTTATTTCTTTACTTTTTAGTGACGTACCTAAAAAACTATTACATTTTAAAACATCAAAAGCAATTTCTTTAATATCTCTAGACTTACACACATCTATATAATCCGAGCCAATATTTCCATCACAAGTCTCTACTAATAAACTTGAAAATTTATTCATTGAATTAATAGTATTATTAAGATCTACACCTCTTTCAAACCTTTTTGATGCCTCTTTTGAATAATCATGATTTTTTGAAGATTTTCTAATTCGAATATCATCAAATACTGCACTTTCAATAAGTATATTTTTCGTATTAGAATCAACATGACTATTAAGGCCTCCAATAACACCAGCAATAGCTATTGGTTTATTATCATCTGAAATTATTATA
>CAYVBB010000171.1:0-2438 GCA_964448515.1 uncultured bacterium
TCAGTAACCATGAATCCACCCACTACATTAATCATTGCAAATACTACTGCAATAAACCCAAGCCACATTGCAATTGATCCTTCAAGTTGTGTTGCTAAAAGAGCTCCAATTATTGCAATCCCTGATATAGCATTTGAACCAGACATCAGTGGCGTATGCAGGGTAGGTGGTACTTTTGTAATTATTTCAAATCCTACAAATACAGCTAAAATAAAAATTGTAATAATTGCTATATCCATTTTTATCCTTTATTTAAAAATTGTTTTACTATATCATTGCAAATTTCACCATTATTTAAAAGCATAGATCCTGATGTTATTTCATCTTCAAGATTTAGCTTATTATCTTCTTTATATAAATGAGTTAAAAAATTATATACATTTTTTGCATATAATTGACTTGCATCTTTTGCCATAGTACTTGGCAAATTTGATCTTCCATCAATAATAATATTGTCATGTATAATAATTTCATCACATTTTGTTAATTCACAATTGCCACCATTTTGAGCAGCTAAATCTATTATTACTGAACCAGATATCATGCTTTGAACCATTTTTTTACTAATTAGTATAGGTGCTTTTCTTTCTGGTATTAACGCTGTAGATATTACAATATCCATAGTTTTAATTGTTTCTTCAATCAATAGACCTTGCTTCTGTTTATATTCTTCAGAAACTTCTTTTGCATAGCCACCTTCACCGGTACCTTCATCTGTATCACTTTTAACTTCAATGAATTTAGCTCCCAAGCTTTCAACTTGTTCTTTTACAACAGGCCTTACATCAAAAGCAAATACTTGTGCTCCCATTCTTTTTGCATTAGCTATAGCAGCCAATCCAGCAACGCCTGCACCTAATATAAGGACTTTAGCAGGTTTAATAGTTCCCGCAGCTGTCATTAATAAAGGCATGTATTTTGATGCATGATCTGCTGCTATAATGGTTGATTTATATCCTGCAATATTACTCTGTGAACTAAGAGCATCCATATTTTGTGCTAAAGTTGTTCTTGGAATATGACTCATAGATAAAAGAGTAATTTTTTTGTGTATATAATTTGGTAGTAGAGTGACATTATCTTTGATTTGGAAAAAACTAATTAGAGTATTTCCAGAATTAGAATTTTCTAATTCTTCATTAGTAAAAGCATTTACCTTTAGTATCAATTCGCAATTATAAATTGATTTTGAATCATTTTCAATAATACAACCAACATCAGAATAGTTCTCATCACTAAAAAATGATTTTTCCCCTGATCCTGATTCAATATGAATTTTATGTTCTGAAGAAATTAGTTTTTTTGCTACTTCAGGAGTAATTGAAACTCTTGATTCATGCTCTAGTGTTTCTTTTAAAATTCCAATAACCATATATTTAGCGTTTAAAATTCTTATATATCATCGTTAAATTTAATATATATTTTTTATACATAATTATAAATTAATATATATTTTTTTATGGAATCTATTAGTTATGATCATATCGATATTGGTGATAAGCAAAATAATGCTTTTATTTTTATTCATGGATGGCGAGGTAATAAAGATAGCTTTAAATCAATTTCAAAATTATTAAAAATTGATAATTGTAGATTTTATTTTCCTGAGGGACCATATTTAATTGATAAAAATGAAAAAAAGCGTTCTTGGGCAATTCAAGTTAATGAGAATCGCTGGGAAACAGATTTATCTAAAAGTTTATTTATAGATTTTCTAGAAAATATTGTATTTAAAAAATTTCAATCAAAAAATATATTTATTATGGGTTTTTCTCAAGGCGCTGCGGTTTGTTTAAATTTTATATTATCGTTAAAATATAGTTTTGGAGGAATTTTCCCAGTTGCAGGTTTTTCTAGAATGACTCAGATTAAAGTACATAAGAGTCAGTATAATACACCTATTTTAATTGGTCATGGGAAGGATGATGATATAATTTCTGTGGATGAATCTAAAAAGGTATATGAGCAAATTAAGGGTGTCTGTAATAATGCGGAGCTTTATATATTTAATGGTAAACATAAAATAAGTTTATCATATTTACGTAAAGTAAGGGAATATATTTATTAATAAGCGCTAATATTGCTTAAAGCAGTTTTATTTTTTATAAAGCATTGATAATCAACAACTTAGCCCTTAAAATACAAAAAACACTTAAAGTAATACATTAAATGCTTGGATTGATTGTTTAGATAGTTGTAATATACGGGGAATGTGGGTTCATCAAGGCCAATTTGCGTGTGGAAGTGCAAGAGTGCTGACACTAGTCTTACGATTTGAAGAATCCCTTTTGAAATAGTTTGGAACTTTTAGATTTTGGTATCGTATACAACCTGATTTTGTTTAAAATAAGTTGTTACGAAACAAAAGAACGAAACAATAACAAAGGAGAAAAACATACATGAAGAATGTAACTAAAATCCTAACTGCTGTGACTTTA
>CAYVBB010000172.1:0-2416 GCA_964448515.1 uncultured bacterium
TAATTCAGATTCTGTAATTTCTTCATTTTCAAGGAACTTATTCATTAAATTTTCATCTTGAGTTGCAACTTCTTCAATCAAAAATGATCTGTACTCTTCAGCTTTATCTACTAAATTAGCTGGAATATCAGAATATTCAAACGTTGAACCATCATCAGCAGTATAGATAATAGCTTTATTTGAAATTAAATCTACAAGACCTGTAAAGTCTTGTCCAGCACCAATAGGTAAAACTAATGGTACTGGGTTTGCTCCAAACCTATCTTTTATCATTTCAACAACATTATAAAAATCTGCACCCGTTCTATCCATTTTATTTACATAAGCAATTCTTGGAACACTATATCTATCAGCCTGTCTCCATACTGTCTCTGATTGAGGTTCTACTCCACCTACAGCACAAAACAATGCTATTGCTCCATCTAAAACTCTCAAAGATCTTTCTACTTCCATAGTAAAATCAACGTGACCAGGAGTATCAATAATATTAATTCTATGATCATTCCAGAAACATGTAGTCGCTGCAGAAGTGATTGTTATACCTCTTTCTTTTTCTTGGTCCATCCAATCCATTGTAGCGGCTCCATCATGAACTTCACCAAGCCTATGCAATCTACCCGTATAATACAATACTCTTTCAGTCATTGTAGTTTTACCAGCATCAATATGAGCCATGATGCCTATGTTTCTTACTTTATCTAGTGATATTTGTTTGTCCATAATTTTTTATCTAAAGTGTGCAAAAGCTTTATTAGCTTCTGCCATTTTATGAGTATCTTCTTTCTTTTTAATTGATGAACCTTCATTATTTGCTGCAGCAATTAATTCAGCAGCCAATCTATTTGACATTGTTTTCCCTTTTCTTCCTCTTGAAAAACTTAATATCCATCTCATAGCTAAAGACAATTTTCTTGATTGTGAAACCTCCATTGGAACCTGATATGTCGCTCCACCAATTCTTTTAGATTTAACTTCTAAGGCTGGAGATACATTAGATAAAGCTTTTTTAAATACATCTATAGCATCCTCATTCTTTTCTTTTTCAGAAATAATAGACAAAGAATCATAAAATATTTTTTCTGCTATACTTTTTTTACCATTCTTCATTAAATAATTAATGAATTTAGCAACAGTATAATCCTTATAAGTAGGATCAGGTAATATTGTTCTCTTTTCTGGTCTTCTTCTTCTCAACTAATTACTCCTTAGGTTTTTTAGTTCCATATCTTGATCTACTCGTTCTTCTTCCTTCAACACCAGCAGGATCAAGAACACCCCTCACTACATGATATCTAACCCCTGGTAAATCTTTTACTCTTCCTCCTTCTATAAGGACAATAGAGTGTTCCTGCAGATTATGACCTTCTCCAGGGATATATGCAGTAACCTCAAAATTATCTTGCAACCTTTCTTAAAGCAGAATTTGGTTTTTTTGGCGTAGTAGTATATACCCTCGTACAGACGCCTCTTCTTTGAGGACACGCCATTAAAGCAGGAACTTTACTCTTTTTTGTCTGCTTTTTTCTTCCCTTTCTAACTAACTGATTTATAGTTGGCATATCAACCTTTTCATAAATTTATTAAAATCTGCTTACAAATACAGCTTATTAAGTTAATATATACTTTGGGAGGTATACAAATATTTTTTTTATTTATATGCAAATTAATTTAAAGGAGAAAAATTATTCTTTTAATAGATCCTCAACTAATTCTTCTTCCTGAACAGAATCACTAGAAATATCAATTTCATTTTTTGAAGTCACATTTACATCTCTATAGTCCTTACGCCCTGTTCCAGCTGGAATCAACCTACCTATTATGACATTTTCTTTTAAACCTAAAAGATCATCAGTTTTTGCTTCGACTGCAGCATCAGTCAAAACTCTAGTTGTTTCCTGAAATGAAGCAGCTGAAATAAAACTATCAGTATTTAAGGAAGCTCTAGTTATTCCAAGCAATAAGGGCTTAGAAGTCGCTGGTTTTGCTTTTCTTGTTTTAACAAGTTTTTTACCACTATCTTTCAATTCTTTATTAAGCTCTTTAATATTTTCAGCCAAAACAACATCATATTCTAAATAATCGGAATCACCAGGATTAGTAACCACAAGATTTTTTTTAGATTTTCTATTTGCTAAATTAAAATCTATCTTATTAACCCTATCACCTTTTAGATATTCAGTATTTCCAGGATAAATAACTTCTACTTTTTGCATAATCAGCCTAACAATCACTTCGATGTGCTTATCACTTATTTTAACTCCTTGCAATCTATAAACTTCTTGTATAGAATTTAATAAATAATTTTGAACCTTAGTTGGTCCACTAATATTTAAAATATCCCTTGGGGAAACAGCACCTTCACACAATCTATCTCCAGCAAAAATATAATCACCTTCATGCACTAAAATATGCTTTC
>CAYVBB010000173.1:0-2393 GCA_964448515.1 uncultured bacterium
TTGAATCTTGCTTATACCTATGCTCAATCTTTTCATACTTTAAATTTTCATTTTCAACATTTAAAATAATATCATTCATCATCTTTACTGTTTCAACAGGAAATTCACCAACTGCAGTCTCACCAGATAGCATAACAGCATCAACATTTTCATAAACTGAGTTTGCGACATCATTCACCTCTGCTCTTGTAGGTAAAGGATTAGAAACCATAGATTCTAAAATCTGAGTTGCTACAATTACAGGCTTATTTAATTCTTTACATTTTGAAATAATATTTTTCTGTAAAATTGGTAGTTTATATAATGGTAGCTCAACTCCAAGATCACCTCTCGCAATAAGTACTCCATCAAACTTATCAATAATTTTCTTCAAATTATTTATAGCTTCAGGTTTTTCAATTTTAGCAATAATAGGGATTTTAGATTTTCCTTTATTTATTTCATTAAAATCTTCTATATCTTTTGGAGATCTAACAAATGATAGCGCAAACCAATCTACTTTATATTTTATTCCTAATTTAATATCTTTAGCATCTTTTTTAGTCAATGATGGTATTTTTAATTCTACATCAGGAAAATTCACTCCTTTATTAGGTTTAATAGAACAATCTGATGTAGCTTTTATCTTAACAATATTATTTGAAATAGAAATAATTTTTAAATTTATTTTTCCATCATCAATCTTAACAAATGAATTTACAGGATTACTATTACTTTTAAAATTGATATCCATACTAATTGGGATATCATTCATTTTTGAGAATCCTAATGTATAAATATGGCCTTTAATAATATTAATCTCATTTTCATTTAAAGAAGTTAAATCAGTCCTTATTTTAGGCCCTGATATATCCATAAGTATACCTGTAAATTTATTTAATTTAGAAGACTCTTCTCTTATAATCTCAATAATATTTTTTACATCTTCCTCTTTATATAAATGAGCCATATTCAACCTAGCTACATTCATTCCTTTTTTTATCATTCTAGAAATAATATGTGGATGATTAGATGAGGGTCCAATTGTTGATATAATCTTTGTTTTTTTAATCATTCTAATTTTATTTTTTAATATTTCTTACCATCTGACATGCACCTACCATCGTTGATAATTCACGCAATTTACTTCTAGCAATAACAATTTGATTAACATTGTAAGATGGTGAATACAATTTAATTTCACTAATCATAGACTTACTAAAACAATCAAATGCTTTTGAAAGACCACCTCCTATAGAAATAATTTGAGGGTCTACCATATTTATAACATGAGATAAAACTTTACCTAAATTTTTCCCAAATTCACTGTAAATAACTTTAGCCTTTTCATCACCACTATGATAAAATTCTTCTATCTTTATTGGGCTTAATCTTTCTCCATATAATTCTTCTGATTTATTCCGAATAAATTCAATACATACATTTTTTTCTGCAATACCCCATTCAAAAGGAGATAGTCCATATTCCATTGCCATACCATTGCCACCTGTAAAAATCTGATTATTTATTACTAATCCAAAACCTAATCCTGTTCCTAAAGTAATACCTAAAACTACATCATTTTTTTTATAACTTAAAATCCACTCACCAAGTGCAAATAAATTTGCATCATTCTCAATAAAAGTATCTATTCTTAATTTTTTTGTTAAATCATAAGCAATATGATAATTCTTAAATATTTTAAGATTAGGAGTATCTAAAATTATTCCTTTTTTTGGATCCAATGGTCCTGGTGCTCCGATACCCAAACCTAAAATATCAGCTTTAGAAATATTTACTGAATCGATCAAATCATTAACTTGTTTTACTATAGCATCTACAACATCATTTTTTGATTTATAAAATCTTATCTTATCTTTTTTTGAGATTGCTACTTGATTCAAAGAATCAGTAAAAATCCCCGAATTAAAAGTTGTTCCACCTATATCAATAGATATTATATATTTCATATTTTTAACAATTTAATTTGTATTAACTTACTACATTTTATTACAAACAAACATTTAAATTAATCAATTATTATTAATAAATTTTATAACTTGAAAAAAGGGATTTTATGGATAATAATTTAGATTATAAAACCGTTACTGATGTAATAAAGAATGATGCAATAAAACTACCTAATATTGTTTTATCTAATAGACAATTATGTGATTTAGAACTTATATTGAATGGAGGGTTCTATCCTTTAACTTCTTTTTTATCAAAAAAAGACTATAAATCTGTTCTTAATAATATGAGATTAGAAAATGGAAAACTATGGCCTATTCCAATTATTTTAGATGTAAATAAAAAAGATATAGATTCTAATATTAAAATAGATAGTAAGATTGCCCTTAGAGATAAAGAAGGTTTTTTAATTGCAATATTAAATGTCAAAGAAATTTGGAAAC
>CAYVBB010000174.1:0-2351 GCA_964448515.1 uncultured bacterium
TTTCTTTTTTTCTTAAATAACCTAAGACATGAGATAAATTACAATCCATCATATAAGTTCTTATCTGCGAATTTGAAAAATAAAGACCCTTTAAATCTAACTTATTCTCCTCTAATTTTGACTTTGTCTCTATATCAATATTTCTTCCTATAAGAACCGGTTTGAATTTTTTTGTAGATGTGCTATTTAAGGATACAATAGAATCAATTGTATTTCTATTTATATTTGAAATTTTATTTATCAAATCATAATTAAATGTATTTGAGTTAAAATCTTTAGGTATGATATTTAAATCATATATAAATTTATTATCAACAATTGGTTTATCATTTAAATCATATATAATTCCTCTTGGTGCTTCTAACACAATTCTTCTTAGACTATTATTACCAGCCTTTTCTTGATATTTACTATAGTCTAAAATTTGCAATTTGAAATATCTAAAAAAAACTACTAGAATCAAAAATATATATATTGAAAGTATTATATTTTTTCTATATTTATGATTATCTGGTCTAATTGACATTTAAATTAAAATATTTTACCGTTGTAAATTACTTTATCTATAATTACTAGTAATATTAAGTTTATAAATGCCTCAATTAAAATATAGAATATAGCATAAAAATTAATATCATTAATAAATATATATTGATATAAAAAGTTATGAAAAAATATTACTATCAGTAAAAATAAAAATTTAAATTGCATGTTCCATATTTTATTTGAATCTTTTAAATGACCAACAAAATAAACGAATAGAACCTTAAGGAATGAATAAAAACCTATAGTATCTGATTGAACTAGTAAATCTTGAAAAAAACCAATAAAAAAAGCAAAAATTATGACTAGATAGACTCTATATAAAAAAGATAAATAAACTAAATAAATAAGAAAAAAATCAAATTTAATTAATAAAAATTCTTCTGAAGTTATAATAGATGGGAAATAACTTTGAAAAAGAATTAATACGAAAGTAATCAAAAGATTACCAATAATAATTTTATAATTATTTAATAACAAATACATAATTTAATTCATTTATTTTTGCTAAGATTTCTACAACAACATTTTGAGTTAATTTATCTTGATCTTTGGTAAATGAAACTATTTTTGCAACGGGAATATCAGAAGGATAAATTTCTGAAACTCCTGAAGTATAAATGATCTCACCTTCTTGTAATTCCAATGTCTTTAAAACACCTTCTAAATATCCATATTTACCAAAAGTTGGCTTAAAAATTGCCAGAGCCATTTCTTCTCCTAATTTCACAGAAACAGCAAAATTTTTATCTGTAATCAATTGAACTTTTGAAGCAACATCTCCTATAGTTATTGTTTTACCAACAAGTCCATTCATATCAATAACTGGCTGATTTTTTGTAATTTTATCCTCAAGTCCAACATTAATTATTATTGAAAAAATAGAAGTGAAATTATCATTAACTTTATTAGCAGGAAGTAAACTTAATCTAGGATAAGACTCTTTAAAATTAAGCATTTCTCTTAATTTAATATTTTCACTTTGATAATTAATTAACTTTGAATTTAATAACTTTAACTGAGTTATATTTTGAATTAAGAGCTCATTATTTGATTCTATATAAAGAATATTTTTATACCATGTTTTAGGATAAGTCACAAAAGATATAAAATCTATAATATTTCTTTCAATCTTTTCTACATATTTAGATTTATTAGTAAAAAATAGAAAAATAGAAAAAAATAAAAATATAAATAATGTTATTAGTCGTTTGTTTATAAAGAATGTTTTAGAATAACTCATTTAGGGATTAATGAGTACTTCTGAATATTTTTTAATGTTCTCTAATACCATTCCTGTACCTTTAACAACAGAAAATAATGGATCTTCAGCTATATGAACAGGCAAACCTGTTTTATTTTTTATATGAACATCTAAATCTTTTAATAAGGCACCACCACCAGTTAATACTATTCCATAATCAATAATATCAGAAGCATGTTCAGGAGGTGTTTTATCCAATGCTTTTTTAATAGCTGTAGTTATTTGAAAAACAGTCTCAGCTAAAGCCTGTCTTATTTCATCAGATGATATTTCAATAGTTTTAGGTATACCAGTTATAAGATCTCTACCTTTAACTGAAATCTGTTCACCCTTTGTTCTTACAGCAGTACCAGCATTACATTTAATATCTTCAGCTGTTCTTTCCCCAATTTCTAATTTATGTTGGGATTTAAACCATCCAACAATTGCTAAAGTTTGCTTATCACCTGCTACCTTTTTAGTTTCCATTGCTCCTATTCCATTTAATGAAATAAGTGCAATTTCAGTTGTTCCTCCTCCAATATCAACAATCATATTTCCAACT
>CAYVBB010000175.1:0-2346 GCA_964448515.1 uncultured bacterium
CAACCCTGTTAACGATGTCCCAGTGATTCTACCATACCTAATAGCTGGAGACAGCTACATCACCGATGGAACTCGTGAGTCGGTTCCAACACCATGGTCAGTGACCGTATTGGAAGACACTGGTTGTGAAGATGGAGAATGTGTGAACACAGATGAGTTGACTTTCAACCTCTCTAGAATGAAGCAAGACAACGACCACTACCATGAGGATCTGTCCTGGACATGGGAAGAGCTCAGCAGCAGTTGTGATGTTGACAAGTACTTCGAGTCAATCGAGATTGTAGGAGACCACATCAAGTTCACCCTGATTCAGGATGCAACAACCAACGCTCCACCAGAAGAGAAGGACTATTTGGACGACAATGGTATCCATCAGGAGCCACCGCCAAGCATGGATGAATACTGTGCAATCAGTTTGACACTAAGCGATACTGAAGATGAACCTTCGTACATCCCTAACTACAATCTGGCCTCGGCTAACTACAAGCAAGAGAGCACTGAGAAGTTGTTCAAGATCAAGGTCGATAACACCCCAGAGAAGGTCGCTGACTACCTCTTTGATGTCGACGAGGGAATTAACTTCAACAGTGTACAGTTCATCATGCCGGGTACTCACGTACCAGTCGATGTCACCGTCAAGCACGAGGGTGATGAGGGACCATACAAGTACGATCAGTTGCTGAAGGTATCCTTCCTAAGTGATGGTGCAGAGGGATTGACTGTCAGAGACACCTACTACGTCGTGCCACCAGCATATGGCAAGTCAGAGGAGTTGACCAGCAAGGTTCTGATTGAAGAGACAACCACCCGTATTGGTGCACGTGTCGATGTCATGACCTGCAAGGCAGAAGCCTGTCCAAGCCCATCGGCTGCAACCCCAAGCGACTTCATTAGCAATGTTCCGCCAGCGCATCAGGCGGAGGCAACGCTGTCGCCATGGAGTTCACCAGGAACTGTTGGATACTCAACTGCAACTGATGTCTACTCCCAGCGTAGACCTGCCCTAGAAGACCAGAATTGGTTGAACAACGTCATGTTCACTTCGACCATCGATTCGGACCCAGATGGTATCCTTGATTCCGGACAGGAACTACCTGTAATGGTAGACACCATCTCACCAGCGTCTGTGCCATCGTTTGCACCAGGCTTCGCAGCCATCAGCGCTGCTGGTCTATTCGTCGCTGGATTGATGTTGGCAAGCAGCCGCCGCCGCATGGATGAGGAGGAACTAGAGGCTCTATCCATGGTTGATGACGAACAGGCTGTCAGCCCAGTTATCGCTACCATCCTTATGGTTGCGATCACTGTGGTTCTGTCTGGTGTTGTCTACGTGTGGGCAAGCGATTTGGCAGATCAGCCAAGCAAGTCGGTTCCAAGAATCGGTTTCAAGGTTGAGAAGGTCGATCCAGGCCAGAACGGCTACTGGTCCATCCAGGTAATCAGCGCTAAGGAGCCAATTGCAACACAGGCAACTGTTGTTCAGTTGGAGTGGGTAAATGCTTCAGGCAGTCAGATTGAGTCATTCAGATTGGACAACACTGAGGGTGTGTATGGATTCGCTCCGAAGAATTCGGACAGTTTCGTCACCTTCTCAGACAGTATCGTCTGTGATTCTGCTACTGAGTGTACATCCACTTTCGGAGACGGTGATGCAATCCACATCAGTATGACTGATAGCAGTGGAGAGTTGCTAACCGAAGGCGTTCGTGTCACTCTGAAGTACGTGCCAGTTGGATTGGGTACTGCAAGTGTGCTGAAGACCTGGAACCTCGAGATCTGAGGCTAGTCAAAGCAAGAATAGGAGAAACAGGTCCTCCCCCCCTGCAATGCAGGGGGTGGACCACTCTCGACTAGCCTAGGCTTGTCCTAGGATTGCTTGTATCCATTGGTAGGTGATGTGTTGACCAGTGTTCGTTGTGTTGCCTTTGATTGTGACGGCGTCCTTGCGGATGCAGTATCGTCTTGGCGTACACTACACGATCATTTTGGCACTGATACCGGAGAGATGTTGGCCAAGTTCATCGCTAGAGAAATCAATGATGAAGAGTTCATGCGCTATGACATCGCTCTGTGGAAATCTGTTCAAGAAGAGATTCATCGGGACGAACTATTCAGGGCATACTCTGGACTCAAATTGATACCAGGTGCTCGTGAAGTAGTTCAGGCTCTGAAGGAAAGAGGCATCTTGGTGGTTATCATCAGTGCTGGCGTAGACTTGTTCGTTTCGTCAATCGCTGCAATGCTCAAAGTCGATGATTGGATAGCTAATGGCTTCAAGTTTGACGAGGATGGGCTGTTGCTCGACGAGGGTATCATGCGGGTCAGCGCACACGACAAAGCTAGTGC
>CAYVBB010000176.1:0-2312 GCA_964448515.1 uncultured bacterium
CATGTAAGGTGCATCATTACATCTAATCCAAAATATTTTTGAATTGTTTTACTCATATCAAAGGTCTTTTCTGCAGTTGAGCCGCCAGCCCCCCAGGTAACGTCGATATATGCTGGCCTTAGTGCAGCCATCCTATCTATTCTACTATATAGATTGTCTAATCCAAAATCAGTTTTTGGAGGAAAAAACTCAAAACTATAAAATGTTTTCCCTTGATTATTATATTCATTTAATGTTGATATAATTTTCATATATGCTAGAATTTAATTAGTTAGACAAATAGGTTAATTGAAATTATTTTGAAGTTGTATTAAAAATGGATTGTTTATTTTCTCAAAACCAATTGATGTTGAAGGACCATGGCCAGAGTATACGGTAGTTTTGGGATTTAATTTATTTATTAATTTTATTAGTGATTTATCAAGTATTTTTCTATCTCCTCCAGGCAAATCAGTCCGACCAATAGAACCTTGGAATAAAGTGTCACCAACAAAAATAATATCATCAATGAGAAAACTACAACCCCCAGGTGTATGACCAGGCGTCTCAATAATTAAAAACTTAAATGGCCCAATTAATAATTCACCACTTGCATTGAGCCATTCATCTACTGATGGAGATTCCGCAGGCTTCATCCCAAACATCCTACATGAAACTAGATAAGAATCTAAAATGGGCTTTTCTTCTATATGTAAATAAAAAGGAATCGAATATTCCGCTTTAATTTCTGATATCGCACCTATATGATCTAAATGTGCATGAGTATTAATTATAGCTATTGGTATAATATGCTTTTCATTTATATAATTAATAATTTTTTGTGCTTCATCCCCAGGATCAATCAGTACGCACTTATTAGATAATTTATCAATTAATAGATATGAATTTTCCTGGAAAGGACCAGTGACAATTGTTTTAATATATAAATTCAAATTTCGTCAAAAAATAGCTCATCTAGGCAAGAAACTTTATCTTCATAAGAATGTGGATACAAGAACCTTTCAGCAGCAGAGATACTACTAAGTATTGAATTTCCATCTTGAGGAGTAAAACAAAAACCATAAATTTCATTATTATTTTTGACATGTATTGATTGCTCAACAACAACTGTTTGATTTAAAATTCTTCCAAAATGACCATGGTCCCTACCAAATGAAAATACTGTTGAAGTCATATCTTTAGTCGTTAATGATACTAGCTTATTTGCCTCTAGTTTATCAATTACTTCATTGCGACTCGTTGGTTCTTTAGTTTTTAAAGCGAACCAAAGTACATGCATATACTGGCTGTTTATTTTCATTGCTGATGAAAATAAGTTTAATTCATATCCTAGTGTGCTAAATAACTCCGATGCATCCTTTGCATGATGCGATCCATACATATCATCAGAATGGCTACCTACTGAAGGAGCTGCAATAAAACCGCCACTTTGGCTAGTATCATTTGCTCTCCTAATACAAACAAAACGACCATCAATTAGATTCTCAGGACCATAGCCATCAATTGTAAGAGTTTTAGCAATACATGAAATATTATGAGTATTGCAAGAAACAACTTGAACAAATTGGCAATTATCATCCTTTAGTACTTCATCATTAATATTTCTAGCATACTTTACTCCAAATCCATCTTCGCTACCCTGAGCCATAAAGCCCTTAACTGACTCAGAGAATTTTTGGTAGAATACTTCTTTATTTTTATGGCCAATACCAGAAGGCGTACAATCTATTACAGCAGTTGCTCGAGAAATGGCTTCGCTAGTTTCTAATTTAGGTTCCATACCTAAATCTTTGAAAGCACCTACTTTATCTTCATTTACAGCTAAATGTGCTCCACGCTTTAGCAAACTAATGACCTTTGAGCGATCACTACGGAGAGCTGTATTTTTATTAAAACTTATTTCATCGATACCTAACTGATCCTTATAATCACATAATAACCCTATTAATGGTTCTCCAATAGTTCCAGTACCCACTACATGAACAATTTTACGATTACTCATTACTTTTTTCCTTTAAAGTAGATGTTTTGCTTATAAAGTGATTTTCAGATCGAAATTGAATAATAAACCAAATAATTATCAATCCAAAAACAATTACATAAACAGAAATAAAATAACTATAAAAATTATACATTATTATTCACTTCATTATTGAGTTGTATCACATAAATCCGATACCTAATCATAACAAGGTAAATCATTGTAAACACAAACAGTGAAAAAAGAAAAGGTAAAAGTATTTCTGATGGCTGTTGAGCCATCTCAACTTGAGGATGTGATTGAATTTCAGGAGACCAAAACTGTACTGATA
>CAYVBB010000177.1:0-2312 GCA_964448515.1 uncultured bacterium
ACACCCGTATTAACTGGATTTTCCCATGTTAAATCATTTTGATTTCTAAGTGGATTAACATTTAATTCAGGAATACCTGGAATAGTAATTGAATCATAATCTAGACTAGTACTTGACCCTACTATAGATATAGCCTTAACAAAATATGAGTAATTAGTATTATAGTCTAAATTAGAATCTATAAAATTTTGAGAATCTAAATTTGAAGCTATATTAACATCACCATCTCTATAAATAGAAAAAATAACAGCAGAAGATGAATTATTATCCAAATCATAAACATTATAATCCCCCATCTCAGGCCTATCCCATGAAATGTTCATAGTTGTTTGCCCAGGCTCAAGATAAACATTGCTAACAATAGATGGTGAATAAACTTGAAGTTCTAATCTTGGAGTTGTTAATGCTTCAAACACTTGATTAGTTGTATTCCCAGATATGTCTGTCCAACTATCAATAGTAGCATCTATATCAACTTGCAAAGATTCCTTCCATACCCTAAATGATATCGTATTAAATTCTATATACCCATTACCCGAACCATCATCTTTAGAAACTTTTATTTGATTATTTGAATCATTAATATTTCCATCGGATGTAACAACTCCAGAACCAACACATAAGTCTCCATCAAAAACACCAATTTCATCCACTTCTTCTAAAGTAACTCCATCCCATAAAAAACTATCAACTGTTATGGTCATTGGATTAGATGGGTTCCCATCCCATACAGGATTAAAATGACCAGTCCTGTACATATTACCACTTTGCTCCTCAGCAAATAAAACATTACCAATTGGCTCGATAATATTTAAACTTACATCATCAAGTACTTTAAGATAATATCCTTCATCTTTAAACATAGAGCCAATAGAGTTTATAGGATCAGAACCTGTGATATATGAAGGAACATAAATATCTCCTGTTTCACTAAATACTGTATACAAATCTCCGGATATAATTATATCACTTAATACATTTTCAATCAAATCACCATTTTCTGATTGTATAGGATATGAAATAATATTCCATCCTGTATCTAAATCAATAGACAATGGTAAGCTAATTAATTTATCTGTTGTTAATTCTAAAGTTTGATCTGAATTAACTTTAATTAGATATCCTTCACTACTTTGCCATTGCCCTATATTATCAATCCACTGATCACTTTGATCTTTAAAAATACCACTTCCTGTTTCATCTAAAACAAGTGAAAATTCATCAGAAATAGGAGATAAAATATTAAATAGAGTAATAGCATTTTCATTTGGCAATAGACTTAATGAAAAAATGTTCCAACCTGTTTGCAAATCAACATCTTGATAATAATAACATGGATCAAATGGATTATAAATCTCAGCTGTATCATCATAATTAACTGCAAACTGTTCGATACAACCACCAGCCTCATAAATAGCATTAGTGCTATCTAGTAAATAATAAAATTCTAAATTACTCCAAGGACTAAATAATTGTTCATTAGCAAGCAGATAAATTTCTTGAGATGATGAATCGAAAATATAAAAACTCGGGCTATCACCTTCTTGACAATAATCTTGAGTTAATTCTTGAAAATTAGGAGAATTATAATAACCTTGAACTTGGATAGTTGTTTGGGTAATACCAGAAGAATCAACATAATTCCATCCAACACAAGTTCCATCTATAAATGCTCCAACAACATCACATGAATAGGGGTTCTCAATACAATTGCCTACATCAGAACCAGGAGCCCAATTTTCATCAGAACCTTCAGATGACAAACCATTAATTTGGATATCTTCAAATCCATAAAATGCTTGTAAAGGCGATTGATAAAAATACCAACCCGTTTCTTGATTTACATAGCCCTGAGTACTTGCATCGCAGGAAGAGTTATCTCCTCCACATACACCACATTCATCAAAATAATTTGTTCCTTCACAAATTCCTGTGCAATCTTCAATAGCAGAACCATCACAAATTCCCAAGCAATCATAAACATTATTATTACAATCACAAAAATCTTCTGTAATTCCATTACCACCACACACTCCACATTCATCTTCAATATTGCCATCACAATCACACTCTCCATCAGCTATTCCAGAACCATCACATACTCCACATTCATCTTCTAAAGATGTTCCACCACATACACCCGCACAATCTTCAACATTACCTAGACAATCACATTCATCTTCAGCTATTCCTGGACCACCACATATGCCACACTCATCAAATTCTGATGTGCCTCCACATACATCAGCACAGTCTTCGATATTACCAAAACAATCACATTCACCATCAGCTATACCAGAACCACCACAGAC
>CAYVBB010000178.1:0-2302 GCA_964448515.1 uncultured bacterium
TATAAACAATAATTTTAATTGAAAATTATTTATCACTCTCATTCAACTGATCTATGATTTTTCTAACTGATTCACTATCAGATAAATTAATAACTAATATCTGATTATTGTGCTCAACAACAGCAATATTATCAAGACCTACAATACCAATATTAGAATTTTTAGCAATAGCTAAATTGTTTGTTGCTTTGTGACTAAACACATTCCCATCAAAAACATTCCCATCTTTATCTTTATCAAGCAAATCATACAATGATACCCAAGTACCAAGATCTGTCCATCCGCAATCTACTTTTAAACAAAAGGCTTTTTGTGTTTTTTCCATAACAGCATAATCAATGCTAATTTTAGGAATTTGATTCCATATATTTTCAATCTGATTAAAATTTTCTACGTCTACTCCATCAAATAATGATTCCATTTCAGGAACAAAAAAATTAATCTCATCTAACATTGTTTTAGTATCAAAAAAGAACATTCCAGAATTCCAAACATAGCTATCTGATTTTATCATTATTTTTGCTGTATCTAAATCAGGTTTTTCACAAAATTTAGTAACTTTATATGAATTTTCATTATCTATATCACACTTTATATATCCATAGCTTGTTGAAGGATAATTAGGCCTTATCCCAAACGTATAAACTCTTTCCTTATGCCTGTTAATTAAATCATTCGCATCTTTAACACAGGCAACAAAATCTTGTTCGCTTTTGATATAATGATCTGCAGGATAAACACCTACAACTGATGCTTGAATAGTTTTAAGAGCATAATAAATAGCTGCTGTTGTATTTCTAGCAGAAGGTTCATATAATATGTTTTCTACAGGTATCTCTGGAATTTCAGATTTAATTAAATCTTCATATTTTTTTGATGTTACTAAAAAAATATTTTCTAATGAAGATATATTCAACAATCGATCAACTGTCAAACGTAGCAAACTCTTATTTCCTAACAACTTTAGAAATTGCTTAGGCATTTTAGATGTGCTAAGTGGCCAAAATCTAGACCCAGAACCTCCACACATTATCACATGTTTCATCTTATTCATTTATATTAAAATTAATTCCTTCGATATCCCAATTTGCTCTAACTTCAATCTGGCCACTATATATACCAAAACGTGCGCCTAATTTAAGTGGTTTCAAGGAACCATTATAGTAATAATCTGTAATAGAATTTATATGCTCATAAGCCCAAATAGAATATTCCCCTGGAGCCATGTCATCAAATTTAAATTCTCCAGACATATTAATTAATAATCTATTATATTCATTAGAATTTATATTTTTAAGCTCAACTATAATTTTATTATTTCCACTATAATTAATATTTCCGCTAATATCACCCCCATTTATAACTGCCTGCTCTAATCCTGAAAATAAATTTATTTTACTATCTATTAATATATTTTTAGAATCGCTATAATCTGTTATTGATAAATTATTCATATATATTTGATTATCAATTAAATCAACATTACTTAACTTCAATGTATATGGATTTATATAATCATACTTTAAAAATGTAGTATCATTATCATTAATCAAATAAAAAGGAGAAGTTATACTTTTGATATATACTGGCTCAGAAAATTTTAATATATAATTTTGATTATCAAAATAAGAATCATTTATTTCTGGTGAAACAGAGTCTATAAGAACTTTATTTAATTTATATCTATTATTAATAGTATAATTTTTAATATAGTTCTTCATATCATAACTTATATTAATACTATCTAAGGAATTATCATATAAAACATAGGTTTCATTATCTTTATATCTATCTTTATTTAATACTTCATTAATTAAGAAAATTTTATCTCCACTTAAAAATTCCATCTCACCATAAAAATTATTATATGAAGTTAAATAAATAATATCATCCTTATAATCAGGGAATGAGAACATAATATTAATATCATTAAACTTATTTTTTATATCAGATAATTCAATAGTTTTATGGTATATACCATAATCATACTTTTCTATATCATCGTAAATATCTTCTATATTATTTTCAATAGCGATCACAAGATAATTACCATTTCCAATATTTTCAAAAGAATACATATTATTCTTATCGTTTTCAATTGAGCTATAATAAAATAATTCATTATTAATAATTTCATACAAAGCTATCGTTGATGGATTTATATTATCATTATTGAAAATTTTACCCTTTATAAAACCATCTGATATATTTTTAGATGTACTATAGGTTAATACCTTCCCACTTTCTAATTTATTCCCAAAGTAATCAGCAATGCCTCTTTTTATTTTAATTTTAAAAATAT
>CAYVBB010000179.1:0-2289 GCA_964448515.1 uncultured bacterium
ATTAATTTTCTCCTGCAATCATAATATTTCTGCCTTTAGAAAACTTTTTAGCAATCAGATCAACTATCTTTACTAAGACTGAAGCAATAATAAAATAAATAACTAGTATTACTAAAAATGGCTCTAAAGTTAAGGCGGTTTGAACCCTAATTATATGAGCCATGAATGTTAAATCTGAAATAGTAATAAGGGAAGCAACTGCTGTTAATTTCAACAGCTCTATCAGTAAATTCCCGAATGTAGGAATCATAATTGGAATTGCTTGAGGAATGATAACGTATCTATATTTCTTGTAACTTGAATAATTTAAAGCTTTTGAAGCTTCATGTTGGTCTTTATCAACTGCAAGTATAGCGCCTCTTACTACTTCTGACCCATATGCACCAACATTACAACCACAGGCTATTACACCAGCAGTTAGGGCATCAAAATATATTCCCCACATTGGTAAAACAAAATAAATAAAAAACATTTGTACGAGGGCTGAGCTACCTCGAAAAAATTCTAAATAAATTATTGCTACTACTCTGATTGATTTAAATGATGATATTCTTGCAATTCCCACAATAAATGAAATAACAAGAGCTAGAATTGCCCCTAATACAGTCAGCTCTATCGTCGTGATAGTTCCTTTAATTAGTATCGGGTAAAAATATAAGACTTCATTCATAAATAAACTCTAAAAAAACTGCCCTGAAATATTTACAGGGCAGAATAGGTTATAAAATAAACTCTAAAAAATACTCTGCCCCTAATATTTATAGGGCAGAATAGGTTATAAAATAAATTTATTTTCCATCAGGACATTGTGTCAGGTAAGACTTCGTAGCAGTTGCAGCCGCTGAGAAACCATAAGGTTCAATAATAGCTGCAAATTTACCAGTAGCTTTTAAGAAAGCTAAAGCTCTATTATATTCAGACCTGAACTCTTTATCATCCATATTAAATGCTGCACCAGCACAACCCATCGGAACACCTGCAACAGGCATTACCAATGCAATGCTTGGATCATTAGTTTTCTTTAGTAAATCTGCTGTACCTAAACCTGATAAAGCAAATACATCAACTCTACCCTGTTGTAGCATCTTGATACCACTCGGAGGTGTATCAAAATAAACAATCTGATCAGCACTTACACCACGCTCTAACGCATATTTTTCTTCAGCACAACCAGCACAAGTTGTCATTTTTAAATCTGGGTTAGCGGCGATATCTTCATAAGTTAATAGATTATTTGGGTTGCCAGCTGGAACTGCAAAAGCTTCCGCTCCACATAAATCAGGCTCAGAATAAATGATAGACTCACATCTACCAGGTTTAATATAAAGACCAGACGTAGCCATATCTACTCTTCTTGCCTGAAGGGCAGGAATCATAGCACCATACATGATAACTTGTGCTCTTAATTCATTAACACCTAAAACTTCTAGTACTGCTCGTGCAACATCTGGTGCAGCACCTGTTACGTATCCATCAGATTTAATGTCACTGTAAGGTGGTTCATTAGCAACAGCAACTGTTGCATAACCTTGTTTCTTAAGTTTTTTTAATGTATCAGATTCTGCATAAGAAGTTTGTGCAAAGCCCAATATAATAAAAAAACAGGTAAAAATTGAAATAATTTTTTTCATAAAGTTCTCCTTTTTATTATTATGAGATGTAAGTTTAACACCACCATAAAGATTAGAAAGATTTAGATTTGTTAAAATTTGCATAATTTATGCATTATTTCAATTTTTTTAAATAAATTATGTGATAAGATTATAATATGAATAAATTAGATAGTTTTGATTACACAATTCTAAAAGTTGTCCAAAAAAATAACAAGATTACCTCTCAAGAGTTAGCCAAAGAAGTAGGCTTATCATCCTCAGCCTGTCAAAGAAGATTAAATTCAATGCGTAAAACTGGCATTATAGAAAGAGATATATCAGTTTTAGATCGCAATCAACTAAATAGAAAAATTACCATAATAGTTCAGATACTGAGTGATATAGAGGGCACGGAACCTGATAATCAATTTAAAAAAGCAATGTTTGATGCCCCAGAGGTAATGCAGTGTTATTACATTACTGGTGATTATGATTATGTTTTGATAACCACCTTTAAAGAAATGGAGGATTATGAAGATTTTACAAAAAAATATTTTTTAGAAAATCCAAATATAAAACGCTTTAATTCAATGGTGGTTATGAATAAAGTAAAAGAAAATTTATGTATTCCAATTAATTAATATTGTTAATAAATTTTTTAAGAAATTCTTCATGCCTTTAGTGTATTGTCTTGTGT
>CAYVBB010000180.1:0-2282 GCA_964448515.1 uncultured bacterium
TATATAAAAGGCCAAAATCAAATGCTACCGTTGATGCTCCTTCATTATAAATAGTTTGTCTTATATATTTACCACCACCTCCAAAAGAAAATTTATCAGTAAGGTTCATCGCATAATACAATCCAACAGAGATATCAGATGCTGACCAATAATTACCTGTTCCATCCTGATCGTAAAGTGTTGTGATTTCTTCTTGGCCATAATCTAGATAAAAGAAATTTGCAGCAACAGTTGTTCTGTAATCTAACTTATAAACACCAGATCCATATAACCAATTAGTATCAAGCAACCAATTAGCGTTAGTGATTTGAAATTTATTTTTTTGTGAATGAGCAATTGAACCTGGGTTCCAATAAGCAGAGCTTGGGTCATTGTACATTGAAGTAAATGCTCCTCCCATTGCCATTGCTCTAGACCCTACCCCAATTCCTAAAAATGGAGCAGCAGTTGTCCCTACTTTTGATTGAGTAGCAAACGATAAACTAATTAGAATAATATATAATATTTTTTTTATCATCTATTTTATAATTGCTATCTTCCCTTTTTTCATTCCAATGCTTGATTCAACTACATACAAATAAACACCATAAGCAATATCCATGTTTTCTTTAGTACGCAAGTTCCATGATACTGAACCATCAAATATATTTCCATCATGATTCAGGGTAACAATATGCTGACCCCTAATGTTATAAATTTTTATAGAAGCATCATTTGGGACATTCTGGAATTCTACTTTTCGCTCTCCTCTACCGCTGCTAACACCAGGTGGCAATGAAGACTCTGCTATAGTAGCTGCAATATATGGATTTGGAACAACTCTAATATTTGATAATTCTGAAGAACTAACATTTTCATCTATATCAGGCATTGTAGTTGATAAAGCAAATTCATCTCCATACCTAAATGGTTTTGATATATTAATAAATAGTGTATCATCTTGACCAAAGACTAATGTTGGTTGTGATTCTTGCTGACTTGGGAAATAAGTAAACTCAATATTCCATGTGTACATATTATCATTATTAGGATAATCTTCAAACAAGTAAATTCTATCTAAATGATCTATTTCATTATTAGATTGTGATCCTAAAAACTGGTAATCAAGTTCTAAATTATTTGTTTTATCATACACTTTGAAATTTGTTGAGGTCCCTATTAAATCTTGATTGAAATTTGAATCATCACTAAATACAATCATGTAATCATTAGGTGAAGCGTAAGCTGTATATCCAGGGAAACTAAGTGTGTCTACTGCAACATCTAACGTATTTAGATTATCAGAAGATTCAATTCCATCTAAAACCCAATTACAATTTTGATAGGCTACATCCCAATCATTTTGAAAGTTTAGCATAATACCATCAAATACCTCAGCATCTTGTACCTCTTCAATCCACAAGGTATTTCCATCATATTCATCTAAATCTGTAGCATCCCACTGTGCCCCTTGTATGTAAGGACTTTTGTAAAGTGGATAATAATAAAAACTTGCCTCAAAAAATCCAGGCAACACATCTTCATCTAATTTTATCTCACCTTTTTCAAAATTTATATCATAGTTATCACTAGAAATTTCAAAACCATACTCATTGTTAAGAGTAAATGTATCTGATATAATATTTTCTTTATTCAAATTATAAAATGTAGTATCATAGGATTGAAGTTCAAATTGCAGTGTAATTAATTCATTATCATATACACTATAAAAAGTTGTTGATGGAATTAATTCACTTTGATCATTCTCATCTACTAATTGATCTAAATCATTATCAACCTCATCATTTGATGTATCCCAAAATTCTATTAAATAATCGTGACCTGTTATTTGAGTTTCATCAACAATTGTATAACTAATTGAACCTGTTCCAAATCCAGATGAATGAGTAACATCAATATCTCCTACATCAAAACCTAATGCTGATGCAGTTGGAGTAACATAGCCTGTATTTTTATCTGTTATAATTTCACCAGATGGTAAAACAGTTATATACTTTGTGTTTTCTGATGGATAAGAATATTCAGGATCACCTGAATCATAGGCTGCTATTGCATAATAATATGTTCTTCCATTTATTACATCTGTATCTGTAAAACTATGAACAAGACCCGTACTATCTCCAAGGTTAAAAGAGAGCCCCCCAGATTGCTGGAACAATTCATAATTTGGATAAAAAAGAGAATCAATATCATCTGCTAAATCAAATTGAATAAGCGGACTATAATCTTCTATGATACCATAAGCGTTTGTAATATTTCTAACATCATTAAAATTAGGATCC
>CAYVBB010000181.1:0-2266 GCA_964448515.1 uncultured bacterium
AGAACTAATAAAAAGATATATTTTATCATAAAATTCACTATTATAAATTCAGTAATAAATTTTTATTTTCATAATTGAAATAATATTTTTTCTAATTTATTTTTATTATGTAAATTAGAAAAATGTCATTCAAGAATTTTAAAAATTATCTACTCATATCTACTCCTGGTCTAAGTGATTCTATATTTAGAAAATCAACCATCCTAGTATGTGAACATGATGAAAATGGTGCAATGGGTCTTATAATAAATAAACCTATAGTCTCAGATGGAAAGAAATCATCATTTCTAAAAGATATCTTTTCTGATATGAATATAAAATCAAAAATATATTTTGGAGGACCAGTTAACATTCAAAATTGTTTTGTTCTTCATGATAACTCATATTTATCAAATGATACAATTGAACTTTCATCTGGAATTTCACTAACATCAAATGATTCAATCCTTGATGATATAAAAAATAATATTGGACCAAAAAATTATAAAATCAATATGGGATATTCAGGATGGGATAAAGGTCAACTTGAGGATGAAATAAAAAATGGAGATTGGCTATTAAAACCAATAACAAAGAATTTTATTTTTGATATTCCAGATAAAAATATGTGGGAATTCTCAACCCTAGATTTAAACTTTGACTCAAATAATTATATGGGAAAATCAGGCCAAGCTTAAAGCGTCAAAGAAAACTTTGACAACATTATTCCAGGACAATAAATACCACCAGAGTTTCTTCCATCATACGTACCAACATTAGGAATTAAATGAAGCTGATTTGTACTATCTTCTAAATTATTTCCAAATATATTATATATAGTATCATCGAATCTCATATTTTCAATAGGTGAAACAATTTCTCCATTTTCAACCCAGAAACAAGCATATCTTGTCATTCCAGTTACTCTTCCACCAATTTTATCGCTCCAATTCAAATAATGAAGATTTGATAAATAAACTCCTTTATCTATTTTAGATAAAATTTCTTCTTCTTTTAAATCTCCAGTAGACATAATAGGAGATCTTAAGCCTTCATCTGATGATGCAAAATTACTTTTTACATTATATTCTTTTTCTGTACGAGTACTAACTAAAGTATTTTTCAATGAACCAGCAACTATTAAAGGCAGTTTTTCAGGGGCAATTTCTCCCATTCCATTAAATCTTGGTACAGTTCCATTACTAAAATCTTCCATTAATGAAAAACATGGAGATAATTTTTTCTCTAAATTTTTAAGCTTTATCAAAGAACTGTCTCCCTGCTGAATAGAAGCCTCGCTCACTCCTCCCCAAGAAAACATATCAATTAAATCGGAGACTCCCATGGGTTCAATATAGGTCCTATACTCACCTGGTTTAATAGATACAGGATCTTTATCCATTAATTGTAATTTCTTTTTTGAATCAATAATATATTTTTCATAATTACCCTGGTCCCAATTTGTTCCAGCATAACATGCCTTAACCATTTTTCTTGAAGGATTTATAAGTGAGTAATCAAGAGAAAATGTTTCTGTTTCAAACCAGTGTTCAAGGCCCAATGAATTAGCATTTCCTAAAAATATTTTTCCTGAAGCCCAAATACCTGTTAAATCAACACCTTTCATAACAGGTGTTAAATGATCAGCTGCATTTTCAAAGTTTAATAAATCACCTTTATATTTTTCATTTGTAGAATTTGTAAAATTTGGAAGGACTACAAATGGATCTTCAGGTATATTCTTTATGTCTTCCCTAAGTTTATTAAGATAAGACTCTATTAACATTTTATCATCTAACTCTAAACCCTTTAATGTCATTGATACTGAACATTTTCTATTGTTTGAAATTAAAGTAATGCTAAAATTGATATCATCAACAATTCCTGTTTGTCTTATCTTAGCATTATTGAATCTGATAAACTGACTGCTTTCTCCAGAAAAATTAGTTATAAGTACTTCATCTTTCCTCGCTAATGAAAAAAGATTATTATTTAAAATTGAAAAATATTTATTCATTCTTAGGCTCCTCCAAATATATCAATATGATTAAAAACACATATTGGAGCAGCATGTCCTACTCTTACACTTTGATTAGGTTCACCTTTACCGCAATATGGAGTACCATAAACACCAAAAGTATCCATGTTACCAACTTTTGTTAAGCTATTCCAAAATGGAGTTGAAATTGCTCTATAATTTGGATTTTTTACTGTTTTTGTTATTTTTCCATCTTCAATTAATTGAGCATATTCACATCCAAATTGAAATTTATTTCTAAAATCATCA
>CAYVBB010000182.1:0-2251 GCA_964448515.1 uncultured bacterium
TATTGATTCAATTGCACAGCAGTTATTCTCTTTTAATGTATTACCACCCACATTATTATATTCCCATAGTTTCATGGTAACACCAACAGCATTATATCCCATTTCAATAATTTTTAGTAGGGCTACGGCACTATCAACGCCTCCTGACATAGCAACTAATACTGTTTCTTTATTTTTCATTATTGAATAATTTCTTTTAATGTATCAATTAGATAGTAAATATTCTTATCTGTAATTTGTTTCCCAATTGAAATCCTCACAGTTTTATTTGCAATCTCTTCATTAAGTCCAATTGATAAAAGGGCAGAGGAAGCTTTTGCTGTTCCTGATGCACAAGCTGAACCAAATGAAATTGCAATATTTTTCATATCTAAATTTAATAATAAACTATGACCATCGTAATCAAAGAATGTAATATTTATTATTCCTTTTATACGTGGGCTGCCATTTACTTTATAATTTATTTTTGTTTCGTTTAATAATTTGAAAAATAAATCTTCCATACTATTAATATGAGAGCTGTTTTTTTCAAGGTCTTCTGTAGCAATTTCTAATGCATAGCACATCCCAGAAATTAAGCTGGGGTTTTCTGTGCCTGGTCTTATCCCTTTTTCTTGTCCACCTCCAAATATAAAAGGATTAATAGATATGCCAGATTTAATAAATATAGCACCAATCCCCTTTGGTCCATAAAATTTATGAGCACCGAGGCTTAGCATGTCTATATTTAATTTAGTCAGATTTATTTTTTGTTTCCCTATGTATTGTACAGCATCAGAATGGAAGTATATATTATTATTTTTACATATATCAGAAATTTCTTTAAAAGGATTAATGGTTCCTATCTCATTATTAACAGCCATAATTGAAACTAATTTTGTATTTGATTTAATTTCTTTTTTTAAATCTTTTGGATTTATTATTCCATTAGAATTTGGTTTTATATAGGAAACATCAATATCATTATCTTCTAAATACTTTGCAACTTCTAAAATAGCGGGGTGTTCGTAAGAGGCTGTAATAAAATGGTCCCCCTTTTTAAGGACTCCTCTTAATGCAATATTATTTGATTCAGATCCACCTGATGTAAAATATATTTCTGACTGTTTACAGTGCAAGAGTTCAGCTATTTTTTTTCTTGAACGTTCAATTATATTATGAGCTTTTTGTCCTGTTTGATGTATACTTGATGGATTCCCATAAATATCTTTATTAATTTCGTGCATATGATTAGCAACCCTTAAATCTAAAGGAGTAGTCGCAGCAGTATCAAAGTATAGGTTTTTTGTTTTAATCATTTACAACGATAAAATTAGAAATCAATTCTCATGCCTTGTTTGGAGGCTATTGAATTTTTAAATGCTTTTTTTGCTTTTTTTTCAATCTCTAATAATTTGTCATCACTATACAAAGGATTATAGTGATATAGTATTGCTTTGTTTACGTTTACTTTTTTAGCAAGGTTGATTGTCGTTTCCCATGAACTATGCCCCCAACCTTTATGTTTAGCTAAATCCTCCCTGGAAAAATGTGAATCATGTATGAGTATATCAGCATCTTTAGCAATAGATTCAACATTTTTATTAAAATGATTTTTAGGATGTTCACAGTCTGTTGTATAAACAATATTAAAATCATTAATATTAATTTTATATGAAGTTGCATAACCAGGATGAGGATGAAGTGCATATGATAAGGATGTCTCAGGGCCTATTTGAAAAGGCTCACCATCTAAATCTATAAAATTAATTTTTGCTTGCAATATGTCCAAACCTACTGGCCAAAAAGTAGAATCTAAAATTTTATCTGAAAAACTTTTTGTTGATGTGCTTTTATTATAACCATATATATTTACTGTATATGATTTGTCAAATAATGGGGGAAATGTTAAAAATCCCATAATATGATCAAAATGGAAATGACTTAAAAATATATTAATTGTTTTAGGACTATTAGGGTCTTCTATAATTTCTTTCCCTAAATTTCGTATTCCAGTTCCCATATCAAAAATAATAATATCATTATTTGAAGTGCGAACTTCTACACAAGAAGTATCTCCTCCAAATTGCATTTTATTTTTATCTGCTGTTGGATTGGAGCCACGGACTCCCCAAAATTTAATATATTTATTTGCCATTCAATCCTTGAAAATTTGTTTGTACAAAGTATATATTATTACAATTAAATTAGTACTTTGTCAACATATAAATTAAATGAACAATATATCAAAAGCAAATAATCTTTATTTGAT
>CAYVBB010000183.1:0-2145 GCA_964448515.1 uncultured bacterium
AGTTTAAATACTCTTTATACTGAGGCATTAAAGCTATCATTTCATCATTTCTCCCCATTTCAAAGCTAGCATACCAGGAAATAAACGTTCCAGTTAGTCCAGTGAAATCTTTCATGCCTTTTACTAAATCAGGAGAGACATCCATTTTATCAGAGAGATACTCATAATGAGTTAAGGATCCTTCCTTTGTTAAAGTATGAATTGATACTTGAAAAGTTAGTTTACCATGAGGTCCTAAACCATCAACCTTAGGGACTGCACTAGAATATGTTTCATAATCAAAAAAATGAAGAGGATATTTAAGATTATCTAATTGATCTTTAATCTCATCAGAGTGAATAACAGGCTTATCGTTAGTTATGGATATTATTTGAGATTGCTGATAATCATTTAGTTTAAAACCTGCAGGAATATCAATGAGTTCTTCACAACCCATATCTATAAGCTCATTTAACTTCTTCTCTCTAATCATTCTTAATTGATAGATACTATATTCTGGTATTCCTTTATTAAAGTAATCAAAACTATCACAATGATTGCTTCTTGTTTTATGTATACAAGAGCACTGATCTTCATCAATACTAGCTTTATTAATATAACTTAATGCAGAATTAATCTCATTTACAACTGAAGAGTAAATCGCATCGGTCTCATCTGTTACATCCTCCATGGTTAAAAGCTCATTATGGTCTATATCTCCATTTTTTATAAAATCTTTATTTAAATGGATTATATGTGATGCTGATATATTAATTCCACACTCACTTAATACAAACTTTTGAAAGCATACATCTTTTAAATGATTATGTTCCTCATCTGTCTTTACAGAAGTAGATGATTTCACCTCATACAAATGATATGAGTTTTTATCTACTTTTTTAAGGATATCAGCAATTGCGAAGGCTCCTGACTCAGTTTTAAAAGATGGCTGGAATAATACCTCATGATTTTGTTTTAACATGATTTTGGTACGTTCTATACCTGAATTTCTAGAGACACCTACCCCATTTGGAAACAACTTTTTTGCATAATCTTCAACTTCATACCCTTCTTCAATAAGTTTTAATAGAAAACTTGATGTTATACCTTTATTGAATTTATGTGGCTTATTCACTTCAAGCCATAGGGAATCTGGACATCTTAAATAACGAATAAAGTTTGTTTTACTTAATACCTTCATATATCTAAATTTAGTAAATTATAGTTATCTAAATTTCCATTAAGCAGCTTAACTATAAACTCCATAAGCTTGAATATCAATATTAAAGATGTAATATTCACAACAACAAACAATATTAAAATAATAACTATTAATAATACCTTTAAAAGAATTTTCATTATTGATCTAATCCTATTATAGATTCTACTTTTTTTGTTTAATTTCCTTAACTCTCTTCGCTTTTTAATTAAAAAATCATAGAATTCATTATCCAATATTCTTAAATATTCTAAAAATAAATTAGAATGGACAATCTCAGGTTTTACATACTCAAACATATGATATACAGCAAGCTTTAATGAATTATTCTTTTGTAAAATTATTTTAGTAAGAATTGAAGAATAATTATCCTCATTATTTGCTTCGACGATACTTTTATTTAGTTTCATAATAGATATTTTACATATTATAACCAACTCTTTATGTATCTTCTCTGTACAGATTTATAAAAAGCTGATAATAAGCATATTAGCACCCAAGCCCAACACGAATTGCAGTTGATATCGTAATTATATAACTTTAAATAATTATGCAATTTCATTCAAACTACATTGAGGCATTAAAAGAGCACTATAAAGATCAAGAATATAAAGGATCTGAATGGGAAAAAGCTGATAAGAGAAACTATCATCGTTTTGATACATATACTCAATCTTGGTATAAGATCTCTTCTTTGCCAGATAATGCAAAATACATAAATGAGACAGAGGATGATGATTGGAATGATTGGTGGGATGAATTTAATGTAAATGATTATAAAGTATGGTCAGGAGACGATATTGGTAAGAAATTTAAAGGGACTATTACTTCACACTTTTTAGAATTTGATTTCAGAGATGAATCTAAGCTAAAGGATTCAGAAAAAGCAATGCTTGAAAAATATAAAGAAAATTCAGAATTTGATGATAATAAATATGATGAGTGGA
>CAYVBB010000184.1:0-2067 GCA_964448515.1 uncultured bacterium
ATAAATATGTTCAAAACATAGAGCAGGATTTATTTTTTGGAAATATACAATATATGACGGAATCTGTTACATTTATAATTAATGGAGCTGAAAGAGTAATAGTTAGTCAATTACAAAGATCTCCGGGCGTATTTTTTGATCAATCATTTCATCCTAATGGTACTAAGATTTTTCTTGCAAGAATTATTCCATTTAGAGGTTCTTGGGTAGATTTTACAACTGATATTTATGACTGTATTTACGCTATTATTGATAGAAGAAGAAAATTCCCAGCATCAATATTATTGAGAGCTATTGGTTTCTCATCTAATACTGAGATTTATTCATCATTTGGACTTACAAAGAAGTATAAATTTAAAAATAGTAAAAACATTATTGGAAAAGTAGTTCTTGATGATTTTATTGATATAAAAACAGGTGAAGTTCTTATTGAGAAAGGTACTATAATTGATAAAGATAATATTAAGTTATTATCTAGTAATAAGTTAGATGAAATTGAATTATTGAATGACATAAAGGAAAATGATGTTGCTATTGAAGTTCTTAGTAATACGATTAAAAAAGACCCAACAAATAGTTCAGATGAAGCTGTTCTATTACTTTATCAACATTTAAGAACAGGTGAAGCTCCAGATGTTTCTGTTGCAAGAAAATTTATTGAAAAAATGTTTTTCTCAACAAAAAAATATGATTTAGGTCAAGTTGGAAGGTATAGAATTAATAAAAAGTTTGGATTGGATACTCCTATAGAAGATGCTGTTTTAACAAAAAATGATTTCATTAAAGTATTTCAATATTTAATTTCAATGAGAAATAATCAAAATGGTCCAGATGATATAGACCATTTAGGTAATAGAAGAGTTCGGACTTGTGGTGAGCAATTAGCTAATCAGTTTAATATAGCTCTTGCAAGAATGAAAAGAACAGTTTCTGAAAGAATGAATCAAAGAGAAGCTGAAAGTTTAACTCCTCAAGATTTAATTAGTTCGAGAATTGTAACTACTGTTTTAAATGCTTTTTTTGGGACAAGTCAATTGTCTCAATTTATGGATCAGACTAATCCGCTAGCTGAGGTGACACATAAAAGGCGTATATCATCTTTAGGTCCTGGTGGTCTTTCAAGAGATAGGGCTGGTTTTGAGGTTAGAGATGTGCATTATACACATTATGGGCGTTTATGTCCTATAGAAACTCCAGAAGGTCCTAATATTGGTTTGATTAATTCATTAGCAATACATGCTGTTGTAAATAATTTGGGATTTATAGAATCTCCTTATAGAAAAGTTGATAAAAAAATATCAGATAAAATTCAGTATTTATCACCTGATGAAGAAGATAGATCATTTATTGCACAAGCTTCTGAAAAATATAATAAAAAAGGAGAATTTGAGAATAAATTAATAAAAACTAGAAATGGTGTTGAATTTACTTTATCATCTAATAATGGAATTGATTATATGGATGTAATGCCAAATCAAATTGTTAGTGTGTCAGCTGCTCTAATTCCATTTTTGGAAAATGATGATGCGAACAGAGCATTAATGGGGTCTAATATGATGAGACAATCTGTTCCTTTATTGCAGCCTGAAAAACCAATTGTTGGTACAGGTATGGAAGATACTGTAGCAAAGGATTCTAGATCAGCAATTGTAAGTAAGCACAATGGTGTAGTTTCATCAGTTGATGCTAATCATATTACAATTCAAACAAAGGGTGATAAAGTAGATATTGAATTAAATCCTATTGAGAAATTTTATACTTATTCACTTAAAAAGTTTCTAAGAACAAATCAGAATACATGTATTAATCAAAAACCAATTGTTAATGTTGGTGATAAAGTTAATGTTGGTGATGTAATTGCAGATGGGCATTCAACAAAAGATGGAGAATTAGCTTTAGGCAGAAATCTTACAGTTGCTTATATGCCATGGAGAGGTTATAACTTTGAGGATGCAATCGTCATTAGTGAAAAATTAGTAAAAGATGATTCTCTAACATCTATTCATATTAAAGAATTTGAAGTTGAAATTAGAGATACAAAAAGAGGACAAGAAGAATTAACAAATG
>CAYVBB010000185.1:0-2062 GCA_964448515.1 uncultured bacterium
TCTTCAGTATCTAAAGTAAATATTGATAAAGCTATTAACTTAATAACTAAGTATTTATAATATTCAAAGTTACATATTGTTACGAGTATTAAGTGGATAAGATTTATTTTAAAACTTAAATTCATTTTAGGTATAACTTTAATATACTTTATCGTATATTATACCGCGGATTTTTATTATGATTAGTTTATTATTATTTAGGAGAATTTTATGATTACTTTCCAGAAGAAATTATTTTTATTAATTGCAACATTATTTTCATTTAATTTTTTGATGGCAGATCCATGTGCTATGCCAGAAAATACTATTTCTTTAGATAATGGAGATGTTTGGTATAATGTTAATACAGACATTGCTGGCTTCCAATTTGAAGTTGATGGAACTACTGTTAGTGGTGCTTCTGGAGGTGATGCAGCTTCAGCTGGTTTTACTGTTTCTGCTGGAGGGTCTACAGTTCTAGGTTTCTCGTTTACAGGTGCAACAGTTTCAGCCGGTTGTGGTACATTAACTACTTTATCCTTAAATGGTGAGGCATATGGTTTAAGTGGTATTGTATTTTCTGATACATCTGGAAATGGGTTTGATGTTACTTATCATGAACCTCCTGATTGTGCTAGTGGTATTTATGATTGCTTAGGTATATGTGATGGAACAGCTGTAGAAGATTGTAGTGGTGTCTGTGATGGTCAATCAGTATTAGATGAATGTGGTGTATGTAATGGTGATGGGTCCTCATGTGTAGAATTATATTTTAACGTTGATATTGAAGATACAGGTGAGTCTACATTATTTATTTTCCAGAATTCAATAACATCTTTAGATGCTGGCGATGAATTAGGAATTTTTGATTCAGCAGGTATATTAGATAGTGATGGAAATACTGGTGAAATATTAGTTGGTTCTGGCGTATGGGATGGTCAACAATTAGAAATAACTGCAATAACTGCTGTAGATTTATCTCAGTTTGGAGGTCCAATATTGCCTGGAGCAGTAACAGGTCATCCAATGTCTCTTAGAGTATGGGATAGTTCTGAAAATGTAGTTTATGATGTTACATATGATACATCAAGTGGTAATGGTTCATTTAATGGATTATTTACGGTAGTAAGCGAAATATATTTATGTGAAATTCCAGATGGTGCTTGTGATTGTGATGGAAATATTTTAGATGATTGTGGTGTTTGTGGAGGTCCTGGAGCTGTATATGATTGTGGTTGTTCGGATGTTGCTGCAGGTGCATGTGATTGTGATGGAAATGTTTTAGATGATTGTGGTGTTTGTGGAGGCTCTGGAGTTGATTTGGATCAGGATGGAGTATGTGATGATGCAGATGATTGTGTTGGAGAATTTGATGAATGTGACGTTTGTAATGGACCTGGTGCTGTATATGATTGTGGTTGTGATGATTCATTAGTATGCTGGGATGATTCTGAAGTTTGCGATTTAAATGATTGTCCTATTGAACCACATTTTGTATTAGATATAGATGAAACAGGTGAATCAACTTTATTTATTTTTCAAGACTCAATTACTAATTTAGATGTAGATGATCAAATTGGTTTATTTGATTTAAATGGTGTCGTTGACTCCAATGGTAATACTGGTGAGGTTCTTGTTGGTACAGGCTTTTGGGAAGGAAGTCAATTAGAAATAACAGCTATTACATCTGTAGATTTATCACAGTTTGGAGGGCCAATATTACCAGGTGCAGTATTAGGTCATCCAATGTCACTTAAAGTATGGGATAATTCTGATCAAATAGAATTTGATGTTACTTATGATATTGCTGTTGGTTCTGGTGAATTTAATGGATTATTTACTGCAATTAGTGAAGTATATCTTTGTGATATCCCGGATGGTGATTGTGATTGTAATGGAAATACATTTGATGATTGTGGTGTTTGTGGAGGTCCTGGAGCTGTTTATGAATGTGGTTGTTCAGATGTTCCTGAGGGAACATGTGATTGTGATGGAAATTTAATTGATGAATGTGGTGTTTGTGGTGGTGATGGTGTTGATGCTGATCAAGATGGTATTTGTGATGATGTAGATGATTGTGTCG
>CAYVBB010000186.1:0-2060 GCA_964448515.1 uncultured bacterium
TCCCTAGTAATCTTACCTGCTTCAAGTGACATTAATAGTATGAAATAGGTTAGGGCACTAAATAATACAAATTTAATCAAGAACTTAAACAATGATCAATTGCCAATCAGTTGTTGATTATAATCAGCAACAATACTTGTATAGTCTAAATACAGAAATGCAATCAATAAAACTCCTAACAACATTAATATAACAAAGGCTTGATTAAAGATAGATTTAACAAAATGATCAATATCTGGATTAATTGCAGAATCAGGTTCATCAATATCTAGCGTAGTATTTATCTTATCAACAATGAAGGATTTATTAAAAGGGGCTGGTTCTGGGTATGTGGAAGGGTCGTTAAGCGCTGAGGAGTCAACTTCACCATAAATATATAAATTACAAATATCACAGGTATTAGTATCCAATGTTAAACGTTCATTGCACTTCGAGCAAATGTATGTATCTGAGAAGGGGTAAGCTGGATCGCGAGGATCCGATAATCTATGAACGTAATTTTTCACGAAATAAATTACAAACAAGAAAATAAAGAAATCATAATATTTTTAAGAAATAAATAGTAATAAACTAAATAAAGCAAAAAGTGTTTTTCGGACAAATTATAAAAATGAATATTCTAGTAATAATATTATTTTTATTATCGATAGCTATGACAGAAAATAAAACGGGATGGGATAATATAATTATACATAATAACACTATTTTTAGTTAGTATGAAAAGGTATAAATATAAAATCGCATGTATGTTTTGTGATTAAATAGATAAAATAGGGTTTGTAATTAATTCAGGAAAAATGTAAAAAATAGAATAATGAATTAAAAACACGACTGATCACGGAGTATTATTGGTGAATTTATATGATTAAAAATGAAAACAGTGAATAATTCAATATAATAGGTAAGAATAATATATATATACTTCCAGTAACTATAATTATAATGATAATACATCAAATAAAATGAACATTATTACTAAAATAAATCATTATAAACCAATAATATTAAAGTATAAAAAAATAATTATATAAATATGCACAATATGGATGGAAATACGTTGATTAATGATGTTTTGTCATATTAAATGATATACTAAATTGATATTACTATAGAAAATATATTTATTAGAAAAAAATAACAGATTAATGGAATATTTGATATTATTAGATATATTATCCAACAATCCATATAATATTCTAGTAAAATATGCTAAATATTCCGATATTCCGATATAAATATGACTGATTCTGATATATATAAAGTTATAAAATCGCTTGTTGGTTATACCGATAATGGTAGTTCATCAAGTATTCGAGCCATGATAAAGACGCTACTTCCAATTGAACACGCTAGTGGCTATTATTTATCAAATAAAGCTGAATTCTACGATCCAATCCAAGACGAAGTGTTTTATCGAAATTATAAATATGATAATGAAAAATCTAGAATTGATTCCATAGATTATATAAATGGAAGAATTGATTATTATAATAGATTATGTGATGAAGAATTTTCAAAATCAGGTGCTATATATGATTATATTGATCCAATTGTTCGCTGGGGAATAAAGGTTAAGCTTAGTTCTCCTATTTTACCTGAGCATTCAAGCAATGATTATAATGCAAGCAAGGAAACAATACGTACAATTAATAACGAATACCTTTATAAATGTGCCTTAAAATTAGATTCAGATCAATTCTGTGAAAGATTCAATAAGCTGATTTATGTATATTTGAACAAATTGACTGGCGGAAGAAAATTGTTAACTGATAATACATTATATAATCCGATAATTGAATACGAAGATTGGTTTATGTCATCAGGTAAAGATAGCTCTGAGATCAAATCACTAGCAAATGGTTTACGAGGTATGAAAAATTCTGATAAACCCCTAGCTTATTCATCTGATGAAAAGTTAAAAAAAATAAATGCTACTTATAGCTTACGTGCAAATCCTAATCACAAAAAATGGTATTCAAGCCCAGTAGAATCTAAAATAATTTCTCTTATTGAAAATGGAATGATTGATGGATTTGTAAGTGATTGTAGATTTAAAAATG
>CAYVBB010000187.1:0-2054 GCA_964448515.1 uncultured bacterium
AGAAGGTTTTTTAATTGCAATATTAAATGTTAGGGAAATTTGGAAACCTAATAAAACTAAAGAAGCTAAATCTATCTACGGTACTGATGATATTAATCATCCCGGTGTTTATCAATTATTTAATAAAACCAATGATTACTATATTAGCGGACCTATTGAAAATGCTGTATTCCCTCATCATTATGATTTTCAATTATTAAGACATACTCCTAATGAATTAAAAAAACAATTTGATAAATTAGGATGGAAAAAAATTGTAGCATTCCAAACTAGAAATCCAATGCATAGGGCACATAAAGAAATTGCATTTAAGGCAGCAATAGAAAATGATGCAAATCTTCTGATTCATCCAGTTGTAGGTCAAACAAAAGAAGGCGATGTAAATCATTTTACAAGAGTTCGATGTTATCAAAAAATATTAAGTTACTTTCCAAAAGGAACAACGGCACTTAGTCTTCTTCCTCTAGCAATGCGTATGGCAGGACCAAGAGAAGCTTTGTGGCATGCAATTATACGTAAAAATTATGGATGTACTCATTTAATTATTGGAAGAGATCATGCAGGACCAGGAAATGATAAAAATGGGAACCCTTATTATGGTCCTTATGATGCTCAAGAACTATTAGTAAAACACGAAGAAGAAATTGGAATTAAAATGGTTCCATTCAAAATGATGGTATATGTTAAAGAAAAAAATAAATATTATGAAATTGATAAAGTACCTACTAATTGCAACTCACTTAATATATCAGGAACAGAATTCCGTGAAAAACTTGAAAATGGTGATAATATACCTGCCTGGTTTTCGTATCCTGAAGTTGTTAAAGAATTAAGAAAAGCATATCCTAAAAAAACAAAACAAGGATTTACCTTGTTTTTTACTGGCTTATCTGGTTCAGGAAAGTCAACTATTGCTAACGGAGTATTATCAAAGCTTCTTGAAAAAGGAACTAGGAAAACAACTCTTTTAGATGGTGATATTGTAAGAACACATCTTTCAAGCGAACTTGGTTTTTCAAAAGAACATAGAGATATTAATGTTAAGCGTATTGGTTATGTTGCAAGTGAAATAACTAAAAATGGTGGAATTGCTATCTGTGCACCTATAGCTCCATTTGAAGATCCTAGGAATGATAATAAAAACTTAATTTCTCAATATGGAAAATATTTTGAAATATATATTTCAACATCAGTTGAAGAGTGTACAAGGAGAGATACCAAAGGTCTATATGCAAAAGCAATCGCTGGAGAGCTAAAAGGTTTTACTGGTATAAATGATCCATATGAGATTCCAAAAAAACCAGATTTAACAATTGATACTGAAAATATGACACCTGAAGAATCAGTACAAGATGTAATCCTATTTTTAGAAAAACAAGGATTGATTGATTAATTGAATTATATTGATTTTTTAAAACCTATAATAGAAACATCCTATTTAGCTGGGGATAAAATTTTAGAAATTTATAATGATAATAATTATAAATCTTCTATTAAAATTAAAAAAGATTCATCTCCTCTAACCATTGCAGATAAAGCTTCAAATAGTGTTATTGTTAATTCATTAAAAAAAATAACTAATAAAATCCCAATATTATCTGAAGAAGAAAAGGAAATTGATTACTCTACTAGAAAAAAATGGAATCGTTTTTGGCTTGTTGATCCATTAGATGGAACAAAAGAATTCATAAATAGAAATGGAGAATTCACTGTAAATATTGCATTAATAGAAAACAATACTCCTATAATGGGAATTGTATATTCTCCTGTTAAGAAAAAGCTCTGGTACGGATTAAAAGACCACGGTTCTTTTATTATAAATAATAAACAAGAACCAATTAAAATTTCAAAAAAAGAACCATCAAGTGGAACTATTAAAATTGTTTCTAGTAGATCTCATGCTAATAATGAAAAATTAAAAAACTATCTTCAACAATTTGAAAAATATGAACTTGTAAATATGGGAAGTTCAATAAAGATGTGTTTAGTTGCTGATGGATCTGCTCATTATTATCCTAGATTTGGACCTACCATGGAATGGGATACAGGAGCTG
>CAYVBB010000188.1:0-2045 GCA_964448515.1 uncultured bacterium
TTTTCATGTCGGGCAGTAATATACAAATATTATATTAAATTTTAATTTTTCTAAAATTTTAAAAATTAACTTCTTTACCATAGTCTATAATACTCTTATTTGTTAAGATAGGAAAAACTGGTACAACCATAGGATAAGGAACACCTTTTTTATAAGCATATAAATCAATATCAGTTAATTCTATTTCATTAAATAAATTAAAATTAATTTTTATATCTTCAGAATATGATGTCTGTAAGGAGTCAATATATTGGTTTAAATAATTATCAATAATAGATTCAGGATTTTGATTAAATTGACTTAAAGAAAAATTATTGCTTTTCAAAAGAGCCTCTAAATGCAATCTAGAGCTTGTAGCATCACTGAAAATTCTATAGTCTTTTAAAACATCATTATTAATATTATAGTTATTATCATATGCTATTTCATTTAAACGTTCATCTCTAATCAAGTCAACCAAAGCATATTTAAACTGCAAACCAAATTCTTGTTTAGATATATTTTGATTTCTAAATACCAAAGGATGCTTCGAAATGAGATTATCTAAATAGCTTACATTATAGCTATTGCCATTCAAGGTAAAAACTTCATCATAATAATTTATAGAATCACGTTTAGAGAAGATTAAAGAAGATGAAAGAACATGATTATTAATTAAATTATTTCTATCAATATAATAATTGTAAGCTTCATTTGCTAATTTCACAAATACATCACTATTAAATACAACACTATAATCTTTCATAATTTCTTTAATATAAATATCATATTCTCTAACTTGAGTTATTTCATATAGTTTTTGATTCATCATATTGACATGATTAGAAATTTCATCAGAAGTTATTAATGGACTATAAATCATATCTTTAACCTTAACAAATAAATATTTATTATCTTTAGATAAAACTGGACCAACAATTTGGCCTACAATTAATGGGTTTAAAAATAATGCTTCATGTATAGCTGGATCTTTTTCATAAAAAAAATCCATTTTAATTTCAGGAATTTCTCTAAGATTTAAATAATTTCTACAAATATCTTCAAACTCTATACCTTGAGCTAAAAGCATAATTATTGAATTAGCAACTGGCTCTGAAGGAATAGATATAAAACTAAGAGTGTAAACTTTTAAAGAGTTCTCTAAGTACTTTTCAGTTATCATTGGATTAATATCTATTTCACTATAAACCATATCTTTCAATAAATAATCTCTCATATACTGCTCTTTTATGCCATTTAGAAAATTATCTGAAAAATTATCTTCAGAAATATAATCTTCAATTTCAAGAGCTAATAATTTTTCAGCAATCAATGAGTTTAATATAATTTTTTTATGAATTTGATTATTTGATTTACAATACGATGGTCTTATAGTATATTCTGAACGAATAATAAAATCATTTTTTGTTATAATTCTATCATTAATCTGAACTAAAATATTATTATCAATTCCAAAAATAAATGAATTAATAATTAATATTATAAGCAATTTAATTTTCAATAAGTAATTCCTTTTAATTATCTAATATTAAAGAAACTAAAAATACAATATCTAAAATATTTGTTTGATTATCACTATTAAGGTCAGTACTTCCTGAACTTTCATTATTACCTAAAACAACATTTACTAAGCTGATTACATCTACAACATTTACTAATCCATCATTATTTATATCACCAGATAAAATATCAATCTTATTTACAGTATAGATTAAATTTTTATTTGCATATTCATGATGTTCAGGATAGATAGATAACGATATAGTAGCGCTATTACTTGATATATCATTTGAATAAAAAACAAGCTCTGCTGTTTGATAAGGCTCTATTACAATACTTGATTCTTGATTATCAAATAATAAACCAGAAAGATTGGCTGATATATCAGAAAAATCATAGTTATATTTATTTCTATAGCCACTATTATTTGTAATAGTGAATTTTAATTCATTATTTACTTCAATAATATTAATTCCATCAATAGTTTTATAATTATCAACTACTGCACTAAAAAGCTCTGGATACATTGATGGAATTTTATATGT
>CAYVBB010000189.1:0-1999 GCA_964448515.1 uncultured bacterium
CTAAATTAGTTCGATGTTTAAAAGGAGAGATATTAGATGTAGCTTTAGATTTAAGAAAAAAATCTAGAACATATGGCCTATTTGAAACTATTTTATTATCTGATAAAAATAAAAATAAACTTTTTATTCCAAAAGGTTTTGCACATGGCTTTGTTGTACTAAGTAAATCGGCAATTGTTTCATACAAGGTAGATAACTACTACAACCCTAACTATGAGAGTGGAGTCTTATGGAATGATACAGATTTAAATATAGATTGGAAAATTAAAGCTGACGAAGTTATTTTGTCAGAAAAAGACAAAAACTTATCACCATTAGCTAAAATTATTAATCCATTTTAATGAAGATTTTAGTTACAGGAGAAAATGGGCAATTAGGTTCTGAAATAAATAAAATTTCTCCAAAGTATAATTATAACTGGGTGTTTACAGGCCATGATAATTTTGACCTATCTGATTTGAAGAATATAAATGTTAGTCTGGATACAATTAATCCAAATCTAATTATTAACTGTGCTGCATTTACTTCTGTAAATAATGCTGAAGATGATTTTGAATCTGCAAATATTTTAAATCACAAGTCAGTTAAATTTATTGCAAAATGGTGTAATTATAATAATTGCAGGTTAATACATATTTCAACTGATTATGTTTATGATGAAAACTTAGAGATGCCAATAAATGAAGATGCTCCAACTAACCCAATAAATAATTATGGAAAAACTAAATTATCAGGAGATATAGCTTGTAGTATTATGAACCCAGATTCAATTATTATAAGAACTTCATGGTTGTATTCTAGCTTTGGCAATAATTTTGTCAAAAAAATGATTAATTTAATGCAACAAAAAAAACAATTAAATGTAATAAATGATCAAATTGGTTCTCCAACATATGCTGCTGACTTGGCACAGGTAATTCTAGACATAATTAATATTATTCAATGGAAACCAGGTATTTATAATTACACAAATAAAGCTAAAATTTCGTGGTTTGATCTAGCGAATGATATAAAAGTAATCTATGGCTTTAATACTATTATTAATCCTGTAACAACAGAAGAATACCCAACCAAAGCTAAACGACCAAAATATTCCTTATTGGACAAAACAAAAATTAAAAACACATTTAATATAACACTAATACCTTATAAAGATAGTTTGAAAAAGTGCATTAAAATTTTAAAAAATGAAACATAATATTTTAATAACTGGAGGTGCAGGTTTTATTGGTTCTCATGTTGTTCGCCTTTTTGTAAATAAGTATTCTGATTATAAAATTTACAATCTAGATGTCCTTACCTATGCAGCTAATCTTAAAAATTTAACAGATATAGAGAATAAAAATAATTATAATTTTATAAAAGCTGATATATGTGATTTTGAATCAGTCAAAGAAATATTTATTAAATATAAAATAAATAAAGTTATTCATTTTGCTGCTGAATCACATGTAGATCGTTCAATTAAAGATCCTTTTTCTTTTGCCAAAACTAATGTAATGGGAACTCTAAGTTTGTTGCAAGCAGCAAAAGAGGCTTGGAGTAATGATTATTCTGATAAATTATTTTATCATATTTCTACCGATGAAGTATATGGGTCTTTAAATCAAGATGAGCTTTTCACTGAAATTACAAAATATGATCCACATTCTCCCTATGCTGCTTCTAAAGCATCTTCTGATCACTTTGTAAGAGCATTTAGTGACACCTTCGGAATGCCAATAGTAATTTCCAATTGTTCTAATAATTATGGTCCTTATCAATTCCCGGAAAAACTAATCCCACTTTTCATTATTAATATTATAAATAATAAACCCCTTCCTATTTATGGAAAAGGTGAAAATATTAGAGATTGGCTATATGTTGAAGATCATGCCAATGCTATTGATACTATTTTTCATAAAGGTAAATTAAATGAAACCTATAATATTGGCGGGTTTAACGAGTGGAAAAACATTGATCTAATTAAAGTCATTATTAAAGTTACTGATCGATTACT
>CAYVBB010000190.1:0-1999 GCA_964448515.1 uncultured bacterium
AAGATCCAAAATTATCAAAAGGAATTGTTAAAAGAGAAGTTGTTGAAATTTTATCACCAGGAACTGCAATTTCACCAAAATTCTTAATCGAAAATGAAAATAATTTTTTAGCAAGTTTTATTAAAGATAAAGATTGTGTTGGTTACTCAATAATAGATAATTCTACTGGTGAATTTTATTGTGGTGATTCTAATATAAAAAATATTAACGATATTATTAATGAGTATCAAATTAAAGAATTGCTTATTCCTAAATTTCAAGAGGATCATTTTTCTGAGTTAGTAAATAATGATATAATGTTAACAACATATGAAGATTGGAAATATGATTATGATACCTGCTATAATAGATTAATAAAACAGTTTAATTCTAATTCGTTAAAAGGATTTGGAATTGATGATAAAGATTTATCTATAATAGCATCCGGAGCGATACTTCTTTATTTAGATAGTAATTATTTTGGAAAAACTAATCATATAACTTCTATATCTCAGATAATTGATTCTGGATATATGAAAATAGATGATTTTACTATTAAAAATCTTGAGATTTTTCATTCATTAAATAATCAAAATAAAAAGGGTACTTTAATTAATAATGTTGATTTTACTTTAACTTCATCAGGAAGTCGATTATTAAAAAAGCATTTAAGAAAACCACTAAATAATTTAAAAAGAATCAATAAACGTTTATCTCTATTAGAAGAATTGATTTTAGATAGAGATTTGCTTCAAAATATAAGAGATTTATTAAAACAAACATTTGATATTGAGAGAATAATTGGAAAAATTTCAAATCTAAAATCTAATCCTAGAGATTTAATCAATTTATCACAATCATTAGAAAAGCTAAATGAAATAAAAAAAATAGTATTAGTAAAGCATAAAAATTTAAATAGTTATTTAAAAAAGGTTAATAATAGTAATAAAATAATTAAATTAATATTTTCATCAATAATTGAAGATTCACCTGTTAATATTTCTAAAGGGAATTTTATAAAATCAGGTGTAAATAAAGAATTAGATTATTTTAGAGATATATCTAATAATGCAAATAAATGGTTATTAGATTATCAAGAAAAACAAAGAAATATTTCTGGAATAAGTAGTCTTAAAATTAACTTTAATAAAATATTTGGTTATTATATAGATGTACGAAAAATTCATTTAGATAAGATTCCAGATAATTTTATAAGAAAACAAACCCTTGCAAATAGTGAAAGATATTATACTTCTGAACTTAAGGAGTATGAAGAGAAAATATTAACTTCCAATGATAAATGTATTGAAATAGAAAAATGTATTTTTGATAGTATCCAAAATAAGATAACATTATCATTTAGTAAAATTCAAAATAATGCCCAAATATTGGCTTATTTGGATGTTCTATGTTCTAATGCAAGCTTAGCAATTAATTATAATTATTGTAAACCTGAATTTTCTAATAAATCAATATTGGAATTAAAAAATTCAAGGCATCCTGTTGTTGAAAGATTACTGCCTTTTAATGAACAATTTGTTCCTAATGATCTATATTTAAATCAATCAAATAAGCAAATTGCTATTATAACTGGACCTAATATGGCCGGCAAGAGTACTTATTTAAGACAAATTGGTCTTGTAGCACTTTTAGCTCAGATAGGTTCATTCGTTCCAGCAGAAAAATGTAAGCTAGGTTTAGTAGATCAATTATTTACTAGAGTTGGAGCTAGTGATAATTTAGCTGGGGGAGAGTCAACTTTTTTAGTTGAAATGAATGAAGCAGCTAATATTTTAAATAATGCAACATCAAAAAGTTTAATCATTCTTGATGAAATTGGAAGAGGCACGGCAACATTTGATGGATTATCAATAGCTTGGTCTATAACAGAATATTTACATGATAATAAGAAATTAAATGCTAGAACAATGTTTGCTACTCATTATCATGAGCTAATTTTTTTAGCTAATAAATTAAAAAAAGCATTTAATTTAAATATTGAAGTTAAAGAGCATAATGA
>CAYVBB010000191.1:0-1984 GCA_964448515.1 uncultured bacterium
CCATTAAAATCAGCATCTGGAGTATATGTTGATGTCCATTTAGCATACACACCTGAAGTAATTGTAGCCTCTGATAATGGCGCAAGTGTACCATTAGAAGGTAGATTAGTTACCGTTATTGATGGAGTACCAGACACATAATCAGTATCATAACTTGAAAACTCTATTGTAACAACATCATCTTCTTCCATTATCTTATTATCATCTAAAGCTAATGGAGTTGTACGAATTAAACCACCATCAGCAGCTGGATCATACAAGACTATAGACACTTCAGATTCAGATAAGCCATCATCTACTTTATAAAGCATAATATCAAAATCTAATTCAGGAGTATATGTATATACATACGGAGTTCCAGTTGCAACAAATTCACTTCCTAAAACTGTATTAAGATTATCTCCAGCTGATGGAGGAATAGTCCTAATATTTAAATCATCGCCATCTAAATCACTAATATGAGAGCTAAAATCAACAGTAATTGAAGTCTCACCATCTTCTAAAGATAGATTAAACCCTTCAGATGTTGGTGCATCATTAACATTTAATACATTTATACTCACTACAGCTTGTGAAAAATCAATTCCATCTGTTACACCTATAATCATATTATCCGAACCCCAATAGTTCGAATTTGGTGTATAAGTATAACTTGCAATAGCTCTTCTAGCATCTAATGTACCATTTGCTGGAGGAGTTATAATGCTAAACACAAGACTTTCATCAAAACTATCTGAATCGAATGCACCAATAGAAAAATCTAAACTCTCATCTTCATGTGTTGTATATGTTACGTCAAATATTTCAGGTAAATCATTAACATCTTCAACAGTTATATTTACATATGCCCACTCTGATTCTATCCCTGCACCAGTTTCTACATAATAAAGAAAACTATCATAACCCACATAATTAGCATTTGGTGTATAAGTAGCAGTAAAATTATTCCCATCTATTTCTAGTGTTCCAAATACAGGGTCTTCTGCGAATATATATAATGCATTACCATCTGGAGAAAAAACATCAAAATTAAAATTAACAGATGAATCCTCTTGTACTGTCACTTCTATATCATTTGCAACTGGAGTACATGTAGAACCATCACCATCACATAAACCACAAACATCTGCTACATTAAAATCACAATCACAAGCCCAATCAGGTATACCTTCACCACCACAAACACCACATTCATCTTCAACACTACCTAAACAATCGCAATCACCATCAGGAATAGCTGAACATCCACAATCATAAACAGCACCAGGACCATCACATATACCACAAACATCTTCAACAGCTGTGCCATTAGGCGTGCCTGCACAGTCTAAGCAACTTGAATTATCTCCACCACATTCACCACATAAATCATATTCTAATAAACCACCCCATTCTCCAGAGCAATCTTGTTGACAATCATTTAAATAATCATCATCACACGTACCACATTCATCCTCATAAGCAACACCACCACACTCACCAGAACAATCTAACATATTTCCAAAACAATCACAAAAACCATCAGCAATTCCATTACCACCACAAACACCACATTCATCAAATTCTAAAGTACCACCCCATTGCCCAGAACAATCTTGAGTACAGTCATTAGAAGAATCATTATCGCAAACACCACAATTATCTTCTAAGTTTGATCCATAACATATTCCAGCACAATCTGGTAATGTTCCATCACAATCACATTCACCATCTGGAATACCTTCTCCACCACATAGACCACATTGATCATAGATATTTCCATCACAGTCACAATCACCTTCTAATATATCATTACAACCACATTCATATATTGAGCCTGGACCATCACATACACCACATTCATCTTCTATAGCAGAGCCACCACATATACCTTCACAATCTTCTACTGTATTACCATCACACACTCCAGCACAATCTTCTACAGCTGAACCATCACATGTTCCAGCACAATCCTCTACTGCAGTTCCATCACATACTCCAGCAC
>CAYVBB010000192.1:0-1982 GCA_964448515.1 uncultured bacterium
GATTAGGAAAAGAAAAAAAACAAGTCAGTATTTTAAATTAATTTTCAATTCTCTTTATTAAATAATATATTTCTTGTAATTCCACTATATTTCGTCCTTTTAATAGCGCTTTTTTTAAATGTCTTTTGATATTCTTCGACAGATAAATTTTCCCAATCTATTTTATTTTTATTTTCAATCTCAATTCTTTTTATAAAATTGATATCATCGCTTTTTTTCTCATATTTAATATTCCAAGGACATACTTCTTGGCAAATATCACAACCATAAATCCAATCATCAAAATCACCTGAGAATGATTTTGGAATTGGATCTCTATGCTCTATAGTAAGATATGATATACATTTATTAGAATCTAAAATATAATTATCAATAGCACCTGTTGGACATGCTTCGATACATTTTGTACATGAGCCACACAAATCATACATAAAAGGTTTATCATATTCTAATTCAAAATCAATAATAATTTCAGATAAAAAAAACCATGAACCAATTTTACTATTAATTAAGTTGGTATGCTTCCCAATCCAACCTAAACCTGCTTTTTGAGCCCAATGCTTTTCCATAATAGGAGAGGTATCAACACATACTCTATAATTATATTTTTTATTATAAATATTAATAATCTTAATTATTTCATACAATTTTTCCTTCAAAACTATATGATAGTCATCACCCCAAGCATAATTTGAAATTTTATAATCATTACTATTTCTATTATTATCAGTATAATAATTATAGCCAAATGAAATAACAGTTTTTGCTTCAGGAAAATATTTTAGGATGTTTTGCCTTTGCTCTAAACTTGTTTTCATCCAATCCATAGATGCATGAAGTTCTGAATCAATCCATTTATCAATTTTTTTATTAATTCCAACAGCTGGGGCAAAACCAATCAAATTAAAACCTAATTCTTTTGATTTTTCTATTATTATTTCTTGTAGTGAATTATTTTGCAATTATTAGAATGAAAATTTTAGAAATTTTCAAAGTATATGATCTTTACTTCTCTATTCATAGAATCATCAGATTCATTATTCTTAGTTATATCGTTAACATTAACTTCTAACATTAAACTATTTGTAGCTGACCATCTCAATCCAGCATTTAAATACCCTCTACCTTTTCTTATTACTAAAGATTCATCATCAATTGTATTATCATCATCTCTAGCAAGATTATATTCAGCTAAAATTGAAAAACTTCTATTTAGTGCCTTATCAAAACCAAAAAATAAATTTATATCATCATCTTCATCATCATTTTCAAATAAATTTTTATTTAAGCCAAGATGAAACCCTAAATTACCTAGAAAGTTATAATTTCTACTAAGCACAAAATAAACGCCCATAGCTTTATGTTCATATCTATTATAATTTGGTCTATCAAAAAACTTTCCTTTTCCTTGGGTATCAAGACCAAGTAAAATAGCTGGAGTAAATTCTGTTTCATCATATATTCTATATTTTAGCTGAACTTCAGGATATGATTTATTTTTTTTCAAATTCCCTGTACCAATAAATTCTTGCAAACCAAAAGAAACACCAAAAGTCAAATTATCTGTTATTCCTAATGCAAATGAAGGTAAAATACCACCTTCATTCATCAATAATGTCTCAATTGTATATGTCCCCTTTGGTAATGTACCACCTGTTGGTAAAGATACTAATTTTAGAGGTGGATAAGGATGCTCTACCTGAGAAACTATAAAATTAAATGTAAATATTAATACTGGCATATGATCAGAAATATATTCTTCATAAATATCATAACTGCCCATATAATTATCAATAGGTAATGTTCTTACATTATAATTTTTACCATTAACTAATGAATTTGAAACTAAAATATGATCTAAAAAACTTACATATGGCTCCTTTGGATAAGTAGCTTGCGCAAGATCATATGTTATATCTAATGTTGGGAAAAACATTGTACTATCATTTATAAATAAATCAAAACAATGTTCTCCTACATCA
>CAYVBB010000193.1:0-1942 GCA_964448515.1 uncultured bacterium
TACAAAACAATGGGTATTTTAGGTGATGTTCACTTGTATACATTTAAATTTTCATTTTAATTTATGAGTAAAATAGTCAATTTTTATATTATGTTTTCGTTTGCTTTTACTGCAACAGTAAATTTCTATATAGATATGAGTAATTCTAATTTTCCAAATACTGATTATCCGGCTGTAATTGTAAATGGAAGCTGGAATAATTGGGCTGGTTGGGGGGTATCATTGAATGATGATAATCAAGACGGAATATGGGAAAGTAGTTTAGATTCTAGTTATGGGACATATGAATATGTTGTAGCAGTTAGTGGCCCTGCTGATAATTGGTCAGGATGGGGAAGTGTAATTAATGCCCCTGCTCATTCTATATGTGACTATAATCCATCAGATGAGTGGGCTAATTATGGATTTGAGTTGAATGAAGACGTTTTAGATCAGATATATTGCGCGGGGACTTGTCTACAATCCTGTGTAGACAATAATGGTTCTTTATTAAGGCCATCAAATTATAGCAGTTTAACAACAATTTATGTTCCTTTTGAATGGGCTCAGCAACCAAGTAGTATAGGTTATAATTTGCAAATATCCTCAGATGATTCTTTTAATTCTATTGTTTTAGATACATTGATTAACGATTTAGTTTTCATGGATAAATCATCGCTAGATTGGGATACTGATTATTGGTGGAGAGTAAGGCCTATGAATCAAAATAATAATTATGAAGATTGGCTTGGTATAAATATATTTGAGACTTTAAGTAAAAAATTTCCTGAGCAATCAGCTGAAATATTTGATGAAAATTTTGTTGAAGATGGATATACTATTTTCAGTGGATTTGGTGGAACTGAGATGACATCTAATGCTACTGGTATTATAGATGTTAATGGAAATGAGATATGGAATGATGGTTATTTAAATTTTATAATGAACCATATTAATAAACATGGAAATATTTATGGCTCAAGTGGTTCAAATTGGCCACGAAATACAGGAATAAAAATTGATTTTGATAGAAATATTATTTGGAAAAAACCAAATGATTTAAATTTTGATAATAATGTTGATTATCAAGATGTTGTTGATATGCATGAAATTAAACAAATTCATAATGGAAATTATATGGGTTTTGTTCCAGATTATACACAACTAGGTCCAATCCATCAAGGGAATTGGACTTTTTTGTTTCAGGCTCAAGGTTATATAGCTGATGGTGTGACAAATGAATTTCCTTATATTGGTATGCAAATTGTTGAGTGGGATGAAGATGGAAATGAAGTTTGGAGATGGAATCCTTTTGATCATTTTACTATGCAAGATACTGATTTATACGGTGGATTTTGGAATCAAGCCTTTAATAATGGAATATATGATTGGATGCATACAAATGCTTTTCATTTTGATGAAGAGGAGAGCGTCATTTATGTATCTCATAGACATTTATCAAGAATTAGTAAGATTGCTTACCCCTCAGGAAATGTTATTTGGAATATGGGTTTGCCAGTAGAATTTAGTACAGGAGATAGTAATATATGCACTGATTTAGGTTTTAGTTTCCAGCATAACATCCAATTGCTTGATGATGGTACTTTATTATTTTTTGATAATGGAAATATAAGCCAGCATGTTCTAGAAGATGAATTCCCAACATCAAGAGTTAGGAATATTAGAGTAATAGATGATGCATATTGTGAAACGATTTGGGAATATGAACTTCCACCTAATTTGTTTGGAGGTGGAATGGGGAGTGTCCAATTACTTGATAACGGGAACTATTTGATTTATACTTTTGGAAATGGCCTAGGTCAAACTGAGCCAACACTAAGAGAAATAAATTCTGACTATGATGTTTTATGGAATTATCAGGGAACGAATAATGCCTTTTGGTATAGAACATATAAAATTCCATCAATGTATCCAGAGCTTTTTAGTGCAGTAGTTGATAATT
>CAYVBB010000194.1:0-1903 GCA_964448515.1 uncultured bacterium
GGGATATAATTTCATCATAATAATAATTTCCTGTCTGCCAAATAATTTGAAAAGAGGACTCTCTAATTAATGATAAGTTATTTAATATCCCTTCATTAATGCTTTTAGCTCCAAGACTACCTCCTAAGACTAGGATTGTTTTTTTATTTCTATTAAGATTAAAATAACCAAATGGATCTTTATTTGATTCTGATGATAATTTTCTTAGTGGATTCCCAAAATTAAATATGTTTTTATTAATCATAACTTTTTTCAAATTGTCATATGCAACAAATATTAAATCAACTCTTCTTGATAATATTTTATTAGTATATCCTGGAAATGAATTTTGTTCCTGAATAGCAGTCTTATAATTCAATAAAGAAGCAACATATAAAAAAGGACCTGAAGAGTACCCTCCAAATCCAATTACAATATCAGGCTTATGTTTTAAAAGAATAAAAATTGACCTAATAACAGAAGACACTAATTTAAAAGGAAGTGAAAAATTCTTAATAAGAAATGGGATACCAATAAATAATAGATTTAAGATAAAAGATGATCTTTTCATTCCTGAAATCCATAGACCAATTATTGGATAATTGTATTTAGGAACAATTTGCATTTCCATTCTATCTCTTGAGCCAACAAATAATATCTTATTATCATTATTCTTTTTCATAAATTGATCAGCAATTGATATCATAGGAAAAATGTGACCTCCTGTCCCTCCTCCACATAGTATAATATTTAATTTTTCTTTTTTTTCACGCATAATTTTCTTCAAAATTATTTTGTCTACTAACACTAAGTATTATACCCAAAGTTATTCCTGTAAATAACTGTGATGTGCCGCCCATACTAATAAGAGGTAAGGTAATACCAGTAACCGGCAATAAACCAACTACAACACTCATATTTATAATAGCTTGAAATATTAATGCAAAACTTAATCCTGCACTTAATAAACCTCCAAAGGGTCTATCTGATTTTATAAAGATTTTTAATCCTCTATACAATAAAATAAGATATAGGATTATTATTGATACACCCATTAAAAAACCATATTCTTCTATAATTATAGCATAAATGAAATCTGAATATGATTGAGGAAGAAAATTCTTTTGATTACTTTTTCCTGGTCCTTTACCAAATAATCCCCCTGTTGAAACTGCTATATAAGCATGTTCTAATTGGTAAGGTATATCCTTTTTATTTATGAAATTTTCAACTCTGCTAATAGCTGTTTTACCTCTCTGCCCTGTAATTAGAGCTATACTTCCGCTAAAAATTATAAATAAAATTAAAACAGATAAATGTTTTATTTCAACTCTTGATATAAACATCAATAATAATGAAGTTGCACCTAATATTAAAGCTGTTGATAAATTAGTAAGAGCAATAAATAAACAGATTACGCCTATCCATACAAAAGGGACTATTAGTGTTTTAATATTATCAAGATGGGCTTGTTTTTTTGCTAAAAAACTTGATAAATATATAATAAGAGAAAGTTTTGCAAGATCTGATGGTTGAAATGCTTGATTAATTATTGGTATTTCAATCCACCTTGTTGCCTCATTAATATTTTGACCAAATTTATATGTAAACAATAATAGTGGAACTGAAATATATAAACCGATTTGAGATATTTTAGAATAATATTTATAATCTAATTTATGTGAAAACCACATTGCAAATAGACTAAGTATTATCAGTACAAAATGTTTAAATAAATAGTATTCGGTATTACCTCCCATTTTTTGGTAAGCAAGTGATCCGGTTGCACTATATACTGATAATAAACTAATAGTTGAAAGAGCAATAGCAATGATCCAAATAACCTTATCTCCATTAATATTAGTTTTAAACCAATTGAACATATTATCTTAGTTTTAATGTAGCTAATGTTAAAATAGCAAGC
>CAYVBB010000195.1:0-1881 GCA_964448515.1 uncultured bacterium
TCATTCTCTCCCCATGATAACCAGCTTGCAAGAACATTACATGGAGCACACCAAGTTGTACCCATTTCAAGTAATACAAACTTTCCATTTGTTTTAATTTCTTTTAAACTAACTAATTCTTCAAATTGATTTAAAGAATAAAAATTGGGTATCGTATCACCATATGCTGGCATACAATATGCACCTTTTGGAATCCTAATACAATTACTATTTTTACAATCATTATTATCGATACATTCACATCCAACATTACCGGGGCATATTATATCAATTTTATGATTTATTTTATTATCTAACTCTTCGCTTGAAATGAAGACATCTTGGTTTGATAATAGTAATGTTAATGATATAATTAAAAATAAAGTAATCATATTAAAAGTTTAATTTAATAGGGAGATTGCTGTTGCTTTTTGATTCAAAATATAAAATTTGCAAATCAACAACCTTATTGTTATTAATTGTAAATACCCAAGGCTCACACCAACCTATTTCGGTTTTTAATATATCTTTTTGTGATATATTTAATAAATATTTAACAATAGCTCTAATACTATTTCCATGTGCAGAGATAATTATATTTTTATCATTAGACAATATTTTTTTAAAATAAGGGATACATCTATTATATGTATCTTTTAGTGATTCACCATTAGGAGGTGGTATATCGTAGCTTCTTCTCCATATTTGCACTTGTTCTGCACCATACTTAAGAGATGCTTCTTTTTTATTCTGATCAACAAGATTACCGTAATCTCTTTCATTTAATCTAATATCTTCATTAACAGGAATATTCAGATTCAAATTTTCTAAAATAATATTTAATGTATTTTGCGCTCTTTTAAGTTTTGAAGTAAAAGCAATATCAATTTTAAAGTTTTTTAATAAAATAGATGCATTTTTTGCTTCATTTATACCTTTATCTGTTAAATCTACATCTTTCCAGCCAGTGAATCTATTTTCAAGATTATAAATTGATTGCCCGTGCCTAATTAATATTAAATGTTTCATATAATTATCCTGGTGGCCAATTAAATTTTCTTCCACCAATTAAATGTAAATGAATATGATATACCGTTTGACCACCATCATCATTACAATTAAATATTAACCTATATCCATCTTTATCAATATTTCTTTCTTTTGCTATTTTTTTTGCTATATAAGTTAAATGTCCAACAATTTCCTTATCCTCAATATTCATATCATTTATTGTAGAAATCTCTTTTTTTGGAATAATTAATATATGTATTGGAGCTACAGGATTTATATCATCTAATGCTATACATATATCATCTTCATAGATTAAATCCGTTTTAATTTTTTTATCAATAATATCTTTAAAAACTGTGCTCATTTAAATAATTTTAAATATTCTTCATAACCTTCTTTTTTTAAATCATTTTTTGATACAAAACGTAAAGAGGCTGAGTTAATACAGTATCTTATACCTGTTTTATTTTTAGGACCATCATTAAATACATGACCAAGATGAGAATCTGATTTATTTGATTTTATCTCTTTTCTCATATAACCTAATTTGTAGTCTTCATTAAATGTAAATGAATTTTTATCAAGGACTTCATAAAAAGAAGGCCAACCACTACCTGAATCATATTTATGGATAGAACAAAATAGTGGAGTGCCATTTATTATATCAACATATATTCCCTCTTCTTTATTGTCCCAGTATTCGTTATTAAATGGTGGTTCAGTGCCACAATTTTGAGTTACTTCATGTTGTAATTTTGTTAGTTTTTTCCCCATATAGTCCTCTTTTAAAATTGTATTATTAATAGAAATACCAATTAATATAAATAAAATAATATTTTTTAAATATTGCATTATAATTTAATAGAAAATAGTGAAATAGATGTTACAATA
>CAYVBB010000196.1:0-1842 GCA_964448515.1 uncultured bacterium
AAGATGGCTCTAAAATGTCTAAATCACGAGGTAATACGGTTGCTCCAGATGAATTCGTTGATTTATATGGATCAGATACATTTAGATGTTATTTAATGTTTATGGGGCCATTTGATGAAGGTGGTGATTGGAATGATAAAGGTATTAAAGGTATTGATAGGTTTTTACATAGGTCTTATAGATTAATTAATAAAAATAACAATAATCGTATTTCTAGTAAAGATGAATATATATTTAATCATACAATTGATTATATAACTAGAAATATGCATGGAATGAAATTTAATACTTGCTTAAGTAAACTAATGGAATTTGTTAACCATTTTTATGAAATGGGGTTAAATGATGATTATAGGGTTGTTTTTGTAAAATTACTTTCTCCTTTTGCACCACATCTTTCAGAAGAATTATGGTCGATTTTAGGTAATGATACTAGTGTATTTAATGAATCTTGGCCAACTTTTGATACTTCAAAATTAGAGATGTCAACAATTGATATTGCAGTACAAATTAATGGAAAAGTAAGAGCAATAATTAGTATTGAAAATAATCTAAACAAGGAAGATGTTTTAATTAAAGCAAAAGAAGAAAATAAAATAAAAAAATATTTAGATAAAAAAGAAATTAAAAAAGAAATATATATTCCAGGAAAAATAATAAATTTTGTAGTATATTAATTATATGAATAATCCGTTGATAAAAGATAACACTGATAAGTATAATTCAGTTCCATTTTCAAAAATTAAAGTGAATCATTTTATGCCAGCTTTAGAGTTTGCAATTAGTGAATCAAAGAATAATATTGATAATATTTGCTCTAATCTAGATGAACCATCTTTTGAAAATACTATTTTAGCATTTGAAAATTCTTCAAATTTACTTGATTATGTAACTACAATTTACTACCATTATTTTGCATCTATTGCAGATGATGAAATTAGATCATTGGTTGGAAAAATTAGTGAGATCAGTTCAAAATTTAGTAATGATATATATTTAAATAATTCCTTGTTTAAAAAAATAAAATCTGTTTATTTAAACAAGGAAAATTTTAATTGTGACAAAGATGATTTACGTTTAATTGAAGAGACATATAATGAATTTGTAAGAAGTGGTGCAGATTTACAAGATTCAGATAAAATAGAATATAGAAAAATTAGCGAAAAATTAAGCAAATTAAGTCCAAAATATTCTAATAATGTTTTAAGTGCAACAAATGAAATAAACAATTATTGGATTGAAACCGAAGAAAATTTAAATGGAATACCGCAAAATGCTATAGATCTAGCAAAATCAAATGCTGTTAAAAATAAGCAGCCAGATAAGTGGTGTTTTACTTTAGATACTAATGTTGGTATTTTATTAAATAATTGCAAAAGCAGGCATGTAAGAGAAGATGTATATAGAAAATTTGGTTCCAAATGTAATGGAGGTAAATTTGATAATTCAGAAAATTTAAAAATGATATCAAAATTAAGAGATGAGAAAGCTAAGCTTTTAGGTTATAATACTCATGCAGATTTTGTTTTAGATAGAAGAATGGCTAAGTCTAAAGAAAATGTTTATAAATTAATTAATGATTTAATAGTTCCTTCACATAAAACAGCATTAGAAGAATTTGATACATTAACAGAATTTGCAAAAAAAATTGATAATGTTAATAATATTACTCCGTGGGATTTACCATATTACAGCAATAAATATAAAAAAGAATTTTATGATTTCGATGATGAATGCTTAAGACCATACTTTAAATCAGAAAATGTAATTAATGGTGTATTTGAAGTTGCAAATAAGCTTTATGGATTAAACTTTAAAAATTTAAATGATGTAGATAAATTT
>CAYVBB010000197.1:0-1773 GCA_964448515.1 uncultured bacterium
AAGTTTTTTCTATTAACTTGCATTGTTATATGTATTTGTGAAGGAAAGTTCCAAAAAATTGGTTGTTTTATTAGTTACTTTTACTTGATCGCTTATACTTCGTCCACAAACCCAAATGATTTCATCATTTGCTGTTAAAACCAATTGTTTATCTTTAGTAAAGCCATCCACTTTATTATCAATCAGAAGGTCGCTGATTTTTTTATGTCCATTCATTCCTAATGGCTTATATCGATCACCATCTTTCCATGTACGAAGCAATAACTTTTTATTTGCAATAAATGCTCCATCAATTGTTTCATACATTGGGCTATCATTTTTAATTAAACCATCAGTCTTTTTTATTCTTATAGAGAAATCATCAAAGACAATATTGCCTTCATTATTAATTTTCATTGAAATTGAATTATAGAGTTTATTAGATAGAATGAAGTGATCTCTATTTTTCAGTATTGTCCATTCATTGTTTATATAATACTTTGATCCTGTCATAGAAGTTCCAACCCATTGGATAAGGGATTCCCATTTATTTCGTCTCCATGAAATATTTTGTTCCTTAACTAATTTCTTAATAAGACGGATAAAATGATTTTTCGATAAAACTTGAGTTAGTTTATTTGGAATTATAATTAAGCCATTTTTCATTTTTATCGATTTTTCAAATTGGCTTAAAATTCCATTCATCCGATCTATAGCAAGATTGGCTTTTTTAGACAATTCAAGGAATCTTTCAATAACGTTCTCAGTTTCATTCTCCCAAGGTTCCAATATTTGGTGCCTAATATAATTCCTCTTTATTCTTACATCGTTATTTGATTCATCCAAAATGAAGTTTATTTTTTTTCTCTTAATATATTTTTTAATCTCAGATTTTTTATAGGGTAAAAGTGGCCTAATTATATGTTGATTTTTTTTAGGAATTCCTTTTAATCCTTCAATCCCACACCCACTATCCAAATGCATAAGGATTGTTTCAACTAAATCATTAGCATGATGAGCAGTTAAAATATAATCGCAATTAAATTTCCCCTTTGCAGTAAGGTATGTATCTTGCCTTATTCGACGTGCCCACATTTCCATGCTTTCACCATTTGCAAAATTAGGATCACATTTTTTTATAAATAGTGGAATTTTATATTTTTTACACAGATTATTAACAAATTTCTGCTCAAACATAGATTCTGATCTTAATCCATGATTAATATGAACAGCATATAATTTGTGCTTTGGCCTTAATCCTAAGCACAAATGGAGTAAAGCCACAGAATCCATTCCACCAGAAATTGCTAGTAACAAATTATTATTATTTGATAAATATTTAGATATTGAAGAATTAAATAAATTAAAAGTTAGCAAATTTGTTTTTTTCATTATGAAAGAATATGTTTAATCATGTCGCCATTAATAAAATCGTTATCTACAATATTCACTAAATAATAAGAATCATGAATTTGATGTAATAGATTGTAGGAATCCGACTTTTCATTATAGATACTAGCCCAATCATTAATCCACAATCCAAAGGCCTCATCTTTCCATATTAAAAATGATCTTGCATCAACAATTGTAGGCTGCAATATTTCTTGACCAGGAAAAACACCCCATGTTACGGCATTTACATTTTGTTCAGATAAATTTGAAACTATATCACCATTTACATTGATAGCCTGATAAGAAATATCATCTAATGTATTTAATTTTTTAATTAATCTATTAAGATTATCTTTTGAAGTAAAAAATTCTAAATATGCTTTTTGAAAAACTCTCCCCCCC
>CAYVBB010000198.1:0-1764 GCA_964448515.1 uncultured bacterium
AATACAGGAATATCAATCAGCGCATCACCAACATATGCAATTTCATCTAGTTCTATATTAAAAGTTTTACATATCTCAGGTAGTTTATTTTTTTTATCAATCACTCCTTGAATGCAACATTTAATACCAAGCTCATCAGCCCACAATTTTGTACACTTAGAATACCTCCCAGATAAAAGGCCTAAATTTAATTTTGAAAAACGGGCGATAGCAGCCCCTGTTCCATCATCTATACAAAATGATTTCAATTCAGTTTCATCTGATGAAATATAAATTTGATTATCAGTTAAAACACCATCAACATCAAGTAGTAAGAGTTTTATATTTTTTAATAAATTAGACAAATTATTATTTTTTATGATTTTCTATACTAGAAGAAATAAAGCTCCTAAATAAAGGATGAGGACTTAATACCCTGCTTTTTAATTCAGGATGAAATTGTACTCCAACAAACCAGGGATGATCTTTAAGCTCAATAATTTCGACTAAATTGAGGACTTTATTTACACCGCTTATAATCAATCCATTTTTTTCTAATTGTTTTCTAAATTTATTATTAACCTCATACCTATGCCTATGTCTTTCATTAATTTTATACTTATTGTAAGATGTTCTTACTTTAGTTTTCGGTATTAATTCACAAGGATAACTACCAAGTCTCATGCTAGCACCTTTAATTTTTACAGATTTTTGAGTATGCATAATATCAATAACTGGGTTTTTTGATCTGTTATTAAATTCAGTACTATTTGCATTTTTTATATTACAAACATTACGTGCAAAATCAATAACGGCACACTGCAAACCAAGACATATACCTAAAAATGGAATTTTGTTTTCCCTAGCATATTGCGATGATAAAATTTTCCCCTCAATTCCTCTATATCCAAATCCACCTGGAATAATTATTCCATCAATATTGTAAAAGCTCTTATTAATATTTTTATTTGATTCTAATTTCTCTGTATCAATCCATTTAATATTAATTTTTGCATTATTATCTACTCCTGCATGAACCAATGCTTCTAGAATACTCTTATAAGCATCATGAAGGCCGTTATATTTTCCACAGATAGCTATATTTATAGAGTACCTTGGGTTTTTATAATTTTTAATAAATCTAGTAAGAGGTGTTATGTTTTTATGACGCATACCACCTTTTAACTTTAATTCTTTAATAATTACTTTATCAAAATTTTGTTTATATAAAACTAAAGGTATTTCATAAATAGTTTCTACATCTGGAGATTCAAATACATGAGATTGTTCAACATTACAAAACAATCCAAGCTTATGCTTTAACTTATCATTAAGATGAGCATCATTCTCAGTCCTACATACTAAAATATCAGGCTCAATACCAATTTCTCTCAAACGCATCACACTATGTTGAGTTGGTTTTGTTTTAATTTCAGCTGCTGCATTTATATATGGTAATAGCGTTGTATGTATAACTAAACTATTGCTTTTCCCTTGCTCTAAAATAAGCTGTCTTATAGCTTCATAAAAAGGCTGCCCTTCAATATCACCAACGGTACCACCCACTTCTGTAATTACAACATCATATTTTTTTCGTGGATTTACAGCTAATATTTTCTTTTTTATTTCATCGGTTATATGTGGAATAACCTGAATAGTTTCTCCAAGATAATCTCCGCGTCTCTCTCTTTCTAAAACATCCCAATAAACTCTACCAGAAGAAGTCGTATTTTTTGAACTTAAATCAACATCGATAAATCTTTCATAGTGTCCTAAATCTAAATC
>CAYVBB010000199.1:0-1467 GCA_964448515.1 uncultured bacterium
TATTTACCAAGTGGTAATATAATATCTAGCGATAGGGAGCTTGGTTTGTTTGTATTATCTATTGGTGGAGTTAGTATTATTCATGAAGATGTGCAAGATGTATCCCTAGATGATAGCCCTTATGTTCCATTTATAGCGTTTGTTGATAGTTTTGATGGTACTATTGAAGATGTTACATTGCATTATAGTTTAGATAATATTAATTGGAACGATATATCAATGTATAATAATATGGATAATAGATATGAAGCAATTATGACATTTGATCAATTTAATGTGATTATTTACTATTATATCACAGCAACAAATAGTATTGGTCAAAGTTCTAAATATCCTCAAATTGAAGAGAGTGTATCATTTATTTATGGTGATTTAATTGATATTGTATTTCAGGATTTTGAAGATGAAAATAACTGGTCAGTTGAATCTACAGCCTCTGTAGGTGAATGGGAACAGGGTGTTCCAATTGGAACATCACTTCAAGGTGGTTTTGCAAATCTCGATTTTATTGTACAAACAAATGAAGACTATTCTGAAAATGGTGATAAATGCTTTGTTACTGGCAATTATGATGTTGATCAACCAGGTGGTGGTGATATTGATGGTGGAGAAACTATTTTATACTCAGATACATATAATTTAGAGCAGTACCCTGATGTTCTTTTATCGTATTGGAGATGGTATACCAATGATCTTGGGAATAACCCAGGTAGTGATATTTGGAACGTTCAAGCATCATCAGATGGAGGTGTGAATTGGGTTGATTTAGAGTATACATCAATCTCTATGAATCAATGGTATGAGAGGCGTTTTGTTTTATCTAATTTCATTGATTTATCAGATGAAGTGCAGTTTAGATATATCGCATCTGATCTTTTAAATCCAGGCGATGTTGGATCTGGGGGCTCTTTGGTTGAGGCTGCATTAGATGATTTTAAGTTAGAAATTATTAACATTCAAACACAATTTGGAGATATTAATTATGATGGTAGTGTTGATGTACTTGATGCTATTATTGCTGTTAGTATAGTCCTTGGAGAATATTCACCTTCAGATGATCAGTTTGAAAATATAGATTTTAATAATGATGATTTAATTACAGTTCAAGATATAGTAAATTTAGTTAATATAATTATAGAGAATTAGTATGCAGTTATCATCATTTCAGAGAAAATATTTAAGAGCAAAAGCTCATCATATAAAACCTCAAATTTTAATTGGTAAGAATGGAATTAATAAGGGAGTACTAAATTCAATTAATGAATCATTAAATTCTAACGAGCTTATTAAGATAAAGTTTCATGAAGGAAAAATTACCGATGAAAGAAAGTTATTAATTGTTGATAATTTAAAATGCGAAATAGCAGGATGTATTGGTAAAACAATAATTTTATTTAGACAGAATAAAGATAAAGATAAACAAAAGATTAATTTTTAATGACAAATAATAACAATCTAGTTTTTTTT
>CAYVBB010000199.1:1527-1745 GCA_964448515.1 uncultured bacterium
ATCAAGGTAGAGCTCAAGCATTAAATTTAAGAGATTCTGGTCAATCTATAAAAGTAGGTGTCCGAAATATTGATTCAATAGAAAAAGATTTGTTAAAAAGTGATATCGTATATGATTCAATTGAAAATGTATCTTCTTGGGCAGATATAATATGCATATTAGTCTCAGATGCATATATACCTGTTGTCTTTAATTCAAAAATTAAAAGTCATCTAAAT
>CAYVBB010000200.1:0-1704 GCA_964448515.1 uncultured bacterium
AATGTTTATCGTATAATCTAAGGTTATATCAAGTTTGTAAAGATGAAACATAGTATCTCCACCATTGTTATTTAAAACATAGTTTACTGCATATATAATATCTTGAATATTTAATGAGTAATCTAAATTGGTATCACCTAATCCCATTGGTATATTAAATTCAAAATCACTTTTTGTTACTTTGTAGGATTGGTAAGTATCATATTGAATTTCAAGAACAATATTTTTATCATAATCAACCTCCATTATGTTAGCTCCCATATTAACCCCTTCAATTTGTATGGTCCCCCAATTGATTAAAGTGTTGCCATTTGGAAGTCGTTGAGCGCTACCCATTGCTTTGCTTTTGTAATCATATGGATTTTGATATTCCCAAACAAGTGTTGCTATTTTGTTTTCCTCATCAACATGATATTCTACTGCTCTAGAAGTATGGGGGGTATGATAATTCCCATTATCAAAAACAAGGATGTTTCCATTTTCAAGCCTTGATACATTATGTTGCCAGCTTACACCATTTAAGGAATCGTTTAAAATTATAAATTCATTTGTTGGGCCACCCATAATCCAAATCACAGATCCAGTTTCTCTATCAATTTTTAGTATTTCACTACTTTTTCTATTAGATATAATTAGATTGTTATCATAGTCTACTTCAATACTATTACCATGCATCCACTCAATTTGACCAGGGATATTCCCTATAAATAAATTATTTTCATAATCATAAATATTTAGATGATCAGATGCAATCCAATCAAAGATTAAATTGTGATTTAAATCAAATTCTTGGATTCTTAATATTGAAGATACAACTTGGAATTCACTTCCTCCAATACTACTTAGATCAAAAACTTCATCGTTATATGATTGAAGTATATAAGTGTTATTATCTGTGATTACCATATCATGATAATCTGTTAGTCCCTCTGTACATTGGATACTATCTATCTCTACCATATTATGATCTGCTATAATCCAATATGCCTGGTTTGATCCATAATATGGTTTATGAAAAAAAGAAAGTTTAGAATTGTTGTATTTAAAATCCATTCCTTTGTTTCGATTATTTATTACCCAATAATAATTTAGTGATGTGTCCAAAATAGACATGTACTCTGACATAGAATGAATAAATATTTTTCCCGGATAGGGATCGTTATTTGTAATGACACTAAATTCTGGTTGTGCTATTACAAGTGTTATCAATAATATAAAAATTAGTTTCTTCATAACTATTGCAATTTAAATATACTCAATAATTAATAGGGTTTATATTACAAAATTGTTACATGTTTTTACATTAATTTAAAGTATTTTTCGCTGCATTTGATACACCGTTTGTTTATATGATTGTTTATTATTTGAGAAAAGAATTTAATCTTAAAGAAAATGAAGATTTAGGTAGTATAAATTAATCTAAAATTCTATTTACTAGTTCTACAATATCAATAATGTTTATCGTATAATCTAAGTTAATATCAAGCTTGTAAAGATGAAACATAGTATCACCATCATTATTATTTAGCACATAGTTTACTGCATATATAATATCTTGAATATTTAATGAATGATCTAAGTTTGTATCACCTATACCCATTGGAATATTAAATTCAAAATCACTTTTTGTTACTTTATAGGATTGGTATGTATCATATTGAATTTCAAGAACAATATTTTTATCATAATCAACCTCCATTATGT
>CAYVBB010000201.1:0-1681 GCA_964448515.1 uncultured bacterium
GAAGCAATATTAATTTCATCTTCTGGTGTCATTGCAGTATTAGGAACAATTAAGGGTGATGTTAAAATTGATAATCCCAAAGATAAAGAATATATTCCTTTATTAATAAATGGATTAGTATTATATCCTATAGTAATTTTGGAGTCATCAAAATCATAACGTGTTCCAACCAAATGACCAGCACCGTTTGAACTTTGACCTATTTCATACGAAGATGAATTATCATATGATAAATATATATTCCCTGGGTATAATATTGAGCATATAATAATAAATAATATTTTTTTCATAAACTTCTCCTTTTGTTAATGAATTATTAATTAAAATTTTATATAATAATTATTACCAATAATATATAAATTCAGATAGTTAAATACATAGGTATATAATGATATTATTAATTATAAGTTTAAACTTGATATTTGGTCAACTCTCTCCTTTTGATGAGATTAACTATTCTAGCCCTAATCCAAATTCAATTTACAAAAAAATTGATATTGATAATATTGAACCAAATATAACATCAAGAGAAAATGCTGTTATTTTACTAACAGGCTATTGGCCCCCAACAAATGAAATGATACGGCACTTTAGCCAAAATGAAAATTTAAATCCTGAAGGTTGGCAAGGTGAAAACTGGGAAAATCGTGGTTATGATATTATCTCTTATTTTCCAGAATTTTCAAATCCAGATTGTAGTAACTGCGGCCAAGGATTTGGTGATTTAGAAGTAGATTACCAAGATACTTCTGAGGATTTTTGGCCTATTTTCAATGACCATAGACCTATTGCAGCAATAACATTTAGCAGAGGATATATGGATCAAAGTTGGGAACTAGAATTTAATGCATATAATAGATTTAGTTGGATAAATGATTTCACCTCTCCTTTTCAACCTACACCAAGTCCTCCAGATTCTGATGAATCAATAATGTTTGAAAGAAACTCAAATTTACCAATCAATGAAATAATCAATGCGATTGACAATATGTCAATTGGTTTAAATCCTTATGTTGATATTAATGGTGATCCTGGAGGGTATGTATCAGAGTTTATGGCTTATCATGGTACATGGTATAGAGATTTAAATTATACTGGGGAAGATAAATGCCTAACAGCTGGACATATTCATGTAGGCGGATATATTGATACAGAAGCAGCAATTCAAGCAACAAACGAAACGGTTAGAACTTTAATAGATTATTTAGATCAATTTACTTATATATCTGGTGACGCTAATCTAGATGAAACAATTGATGTGTTAGACCTTGTAGTTATTATGAATTTCATACTTGGTAATAATGAATTATCAAATATACAAATCTATGCATCTGATATAAATGAAGATCAAATAATTAATATTCAAGATATTATACTTCTAATCAATATAATTTTAAATAATTAATTATTTAAATCTATACCTGGAACTACTTCTTCAATAATTTTATTTGATTTTTTATGTATAAAATAAGATTTAGCATCTTTGTAAAAGGCAATAGAACCAATCAATTTCCCATCTTTATAATGAAGAGCTGAGCCATCTTCGCTGGCATAACAAGACTCAATTTTATTATCATTTATAAATGCATGTACAGATGGCTGTCTATCTTTCTCACCATAATAATGAGGACAATTAACCTCATCGATAAAACCCAAACAATCAAGGATACTTAGATTACTT
>CAYVBB010000202.1:0-1660 GCA_964448515.1 uncultured bacterium
ATACTATGTTAAAGTTTTAGAAATGAAAGAGTCAGCTAAAATTATTAGGCAAGCACTAGATAGTATTCCCAAAGGAGATGTACATGAAGTTTTACCAAAAAAAATAAGACCTCCAAAAGGTGAGGTTTATTCAAGATATGAATCAGCTCGCGGTGATGTTGGTTTTTATATTAGAAGTGCAGGAAAAAATATGCCTGATAGATTGAAAATGAGGTCTCCAGCCTATTGTAATTTATCTGTATTAAATGAGATATCTGCTGGTTGGATGATGTCTGATGTTATTGCTGCATTAGGTAGTTTAGATATTGTACTTGGAGAAATTGATAGATGACATCAATAGTTGATTCTATATTAAGTTCAATTTCATTTATTAATATTGATATTAATATATTATTAATATTTGCTATTGTTATTCCAGGTTTAGTTTTATTTATTTTAATGGCTTTAAATGTAATGCTCTCAGTTTATTTTGAAAGAAAAGTAGCGGCATTTATGCAGGATAGACTTGGACCAATGGAAGTTGGTATTTTTGGATTTAAGGGTGGTAAAAAATTCTGGGGTGGTATTGGACAAATTTTTGCTGATACCGTTAAATTATTAACAAAAGAAGATATAATGCCAGCTAACGCTGATAAAGTTTTAATGTTAGTTTCTCCATTTATTATAGTTGCTGGTGCATTATTGACATTCATTGGAATACCATTTAGTGATGGCTTGATAGTTTCTGATTTTAATATTGGGATATTATATGTTATTGCAATGAGTTCAGTGGGAGTTATAGGAGTAATTTTAGCTGGTTGGTCATCAAATAATAAATGGTCATTATATGGAGCTATGAGATCTGCAGCTCAGATAATAAGTTATGAAATACCAATTGGTTTAAATCTGTTATTAATTGTAATTGTATGTGGTAGTTTACAAGTTTCAGATATTGTTCAGTGGCAGGCAGATAATAGATGGTTTATTTTTCATAGTCCATTTACATTTGTTGCATTTTTTATTTTTTTTATATCTGTAGTAGCTGAAACAAATAGAACACCATTTGATATTCCAGAAGCAGAATCAGAGCTTGTAGCTGGATGGATGACAGAATTTTCTGGATTTAAATGGTCTATATTTTTTATGAGTGAATATGCAAATATGTTAATTGTTTCACTTGTTGCTTCATTTGTATTCCTTGGTGGCTGGTTATCACCATTTACAATCTTTAATGTATTTCCTGATTCTTGGTTAATTTTAGATGGTTTTTATATAGGTATATTTTGGTTATTAGTTAAAGCAATTTTTTTAGTTTTTGTTATGATGTGGTTTAGATGGACTTTTCCAAGACTTAGAGTCGATCAACTTATGTATATATGTTGGAAAGTCTTTATACCATTTTCATTAGCAAATTTATTTTTTGTTACAATATGGGAATTAATATCAGGGGCAATTTCATGAGTCAATATTTTATAAATATATATGACGCTGTTAAAACAATGATATCTGGAATGAGTTTAACTCTTGAACATCTTAGAAAAAAGAAAGATTTAGTTGCTACATTGCAGTATCCGAATGAAAAGTGGCCACAGCCTGAAAGAAATATAGGGTTTGACCACAAAGATTATAATGTTATAAGATCTAGATTCTTAACTTTGCAATATTGTGCTGCATTAACTAT
>CAYVBB010000203.1:0-1631 GCA_964448515.1 uncultured bacterium
AGTTTTTATGGTCAAAATTATCTAACATGGGATGATACAAATTTTTCTATAGAATTTTCAGAAAATTATCCAGAACCAGATGATATTTATGCATTATCATATAATGTTCCTTTTTTAGCATCCGATACATTATTTATTCATACAAATGCACCTGATTCTATTAGTATAGCTAATCATGATATTGAGATGGAACAGATAAAAGTAGTTCCCAATCCATATGTTGCGACAAATTTAATGGAAGAAGCTTTTTCAAATCCAAATCAAAATCAAGAAAGAAAAATTATGTTTACACACTTGCCAGCAATGTGTGAAATAAAAATATTTACGGTAAGTGGAGTACTTGTCAATACAATTGATGTTAATAATAGTTATGATGATGGAAAAGCATATTGGGATTTATTAAGTAATGAAGGTTTAGAGGTTGCCGCAGGTATTTATATATATCATGTCCAATCAAAAATTAATGAGAAATATTCACTAGGAAAGTTTGCAATAGTTAAATGAAAAAGAAGAATTTATATTATTTAATTTTATTATTAATTACAAATGTGATGGCTATTGAAATTAATGGGAATGGTACAACAGGAGCAAATTTTTTAGAACTTGATATTGGTAGTGCTGCAACATCTATGGGAGGGGCATATGTTAGTGTCGCAAATGATGTTTCTTCAGCTTACTGGAATCCTGCAGGTTTGGCTTATATACAAAATAAACAAACCATGTTTATGTATCAACCTTGGATTGTAGGCATTAATAATATTTATGCTGGAGTTGCTATTAATTATCCATTATATGGAACCTTAGCATTAACTATGAATTATATGGATTATGGTGATGAAGCTGTAACAACTGTTTCTGCACCAGAAGGGACTGGAGAGTTTTACTCTGCAAGTGAATTTGCAGCAAGTATATCATATGGAAGAAGAATAGTTAATTGGTTTTCTTTTGGAGCAAGTGCTAAATATATATCTTCTAATATTTGGCATATGAATGCTAATGCAATGGCTTTTGATTTAGGAGTATTAGTAACAACTGATTTTTTCTCAGTTACAGGGAAAAGAAATCAAGGGATGAAAATAGGTATGAGTATTTCAAATTATGGAACAAGATTAAGGTATGATGGAATGGATTTACTTGTTCCTATAGATCCTAATCCAGATGAATATGGTAATTTTGATGATGTAGAAGGATTATATAATACTTCAGAGTGGGAGTTGCCACTTATTTTCAGATTAGGGTTTTCAATCCAACCTATTTATACTAATAATTTAAGGTTGCTTGTAGCCGCAGATGCACTACATCCAAATAATAATAATGAATCAATAAATATAGGAACGCAGCTAACTTATATTCAGCCTGGAAAGTTAAATCTATTTTTACGTGGTGGATATAAGGGTTTATTTTTAAAAGATTCTGAATATGGATTAACCTATGGTGGTGGATTAAGAATATATCTATCTGATTTTAACTTTTTTGATTTGGATTATACCTACAAAACAATGGGTATTTTAGGTGATGTTCATTTGTATACATTTAAATTTTCATTTTAATTTATGAGTAAAATAGTCAATTATTATATTATCTTTTCATTTGCTTTTACAGCGACAGTTAATTTCTATATAGATATGAGT
>CAYVBB010000204.1:0-1543 GCA_964448515.1 uncultured bacterium
CATCTCCAGGATAAGCTTCTCTTCCTGGGGGTCTTCTTAATAAAAGAGACATTTGCCTGTATGCACTTGCCTGTTTTGTTAAATCATCATATACAATTAGAGCGTGTTTACTATTATCTCTAAAATATTCACCCATTGATGCACCTGCATAAGGAGCAATATATTGCATTGGTGCTGGGTCAGACGCATTGGCTGCAACTACAATCGTATATTCCATAGCACCAGCTTTTTCAAGTTCATTTACAACTCTTGCAACCGTTGATGCTTTTTGACCTACAGCAACATAAATACAATATACAGGATTATCAGCTTTAAAAGCATCTCGTTGATTTATAATTGTATCAATTGCAATTGCAGTTTTTCCAGTTTGTCTATCACCAATAATAAGTTCCCTCTGACCTCTCCCAATTGGGATCATACTATCAATACTTTTCAGTCCAGTTTGTAATGGCTCAACAACAGGCTGACGTTGCATCACACCTAAAGCTTTACGTTCAATCTGATAGGACTTTTTAGCATTTATAGCACCCTTACCATCTAACGGTTGTCCTAATGGATTTACAACTCTTCCTAATAATTCTTCTCCGACTGGGACTTCAACAATTTTACCTGTTCTTTTAGCAGTATCACCTTCTTTTACTAAGCTAGAGTTTCCAAATAATACAATTCCCACATTATCTGTTTCAAGATTTAATGCCATACCAAAAACATTATTTGGTAACTCAACTAACTCTGAGCTCATTATGTTTTCTAATCCACTAACTCTTGCAACACCATCACCAACATATGTTATTTCACCAACTTCAGAAACATCAATGTCAACATTGTGGTTTTGTAATTGTTCTTTTAATAAAGATACTATTTCATCTGTTTTAAAATCCATTATTACTCCTGATTACATATTATGTAAAGTTTTTTTTAATTGATTTATTTGATAACTTACAGAATTATCAAATATGTTGTTTCCAACTCTTAGTTTCATTCCACCAATGATATTAGGATCAGCAATATTATTTACAGAAGGAGAATTGTTTAATATTCCATTTATTTTTTGTGAAAGAGAATTTAATTCTTCTTCACTCAATTTGGTTGCTGTAATAATATCTACTTTATTAACACCTAAGTGAGATTCGCTTAAATAATTAAATTTTGATATAATATTTAATAAATCATTTGAGTGATTATTATTTATAATAATAGTTAAAAATTCTAACGTTAATGGACTTAACATATTTAATGCATTATGTATTATGTTGTTTTTTTTATTTAAATCAATCTTCTTTGTAATAAATATTAATCTAAAAGTAGAAGTTTTTTTAAATAAATAAGCAACTATTTGCAATTCTTTTTTAACTGTTAAAACAGTATTTGTTTTAATAGAAACATCAAGAATTGATTTTGCATATTTATGACTATTATACATTATTAATTTGCTCGTTTAAATTCATCAACTGTATCTTCAATCATTTTTTTATTATCATCATTATTTAAATTACGTTTTATAACTTTTTCAGATGCTTTTAATGCAATATCAACCACAGTG
>CAYVBB010000205.1:0-1535 GCA_964448515.1 uncultured bacterium
ATTACCAGCTTTAGGGGTTGTTGCTGAAATAATTTCAAACAATACAAGAAGACCCTTATGGGGATATAGATCGCTTGTTTATTCTGTTATATTCCTAGGTTTTATGTCTTTTATAGTTTGGGCTCATCATATGTTTTTAACAGGAATGGGACAAACTATGAGTATGTTTTTTGCTGTAACAACGATGATAATATCTGTTCCATCTGTTGTTATCCTTTCATGTTTGTTTATTTCATTATGGGGTGGTTCAATTAGATTTAATACTCCCATGTTATTTGCTTTAAGCTTTTTACCGATGTTTGGTTTAGGAGGTTTAACAGGACTACCATTAGGATTACCCTTATCAGATATTCATTTACATGATACTTATTATGTAATTGGTCACTTTCATTATGTAGTTGCTCCTGGTACAATTTTTGCGATTTTTGCAGGTATATATTATTGGTTCCCAAAAATTACTGGTAAAAAATTAAATGAAGTTCTTGGTAAAATTCATTTTCTATTTTCATTTATTTTTATGAATGGGATTTTTTTTCCTATGTTAATTCAGGGACTTGCAGGTGTTTCAAGAAGATTATCTGATGGAGGAGAATCATATGCACATGCTCAAAGTGTTATCCATTATAATGAGTTTATGTCTATGTCAGCTTGGTTGTTAGGTTTAGCACAGCTTCCATTTATATTAAATATTATTTTAACTCTTATTAAGAAAAAAAATAAGGTGGCAGAGCCAAATCCTTGGGATGCAACGACAATGGAATGGGCTTGTCCTTCACCTCCAATAGGGCATGGTAATTTTGAAAAGGAACCAGTTGCTTATAGAGGACCTTATGAGTATAGCGTTCCAGATCATAAGACAGATTTTAGTCCGCAATTTGAAAAATTAGGAGATAAGTAAATGAAGATACCTTATAATGAAGAGCTTAGACCAGATACAGGTTTGTATAATGCAAAATTAGGTATTTGGCTATTTTTAGCTTCAGAAGTTATGCTTTTTGGTGGATTATTTTCTGCATATATAATGCTTAGATTATCAGATCCCAACTGGGCTAATTATGGTCAAGATGCCTTAAATGTACCTCTTGCTACATTAAATACTGCTGTATTAATTACTTCTAGTGTTACAATGGTAATGTCTTGGGTATCCTTAAAATTAAACGATCTTAAAAAATATAAAATTTACATGGGTTTAACTCTACTATGTTCATTTGGTTTTTTAATTATTAAATATATTGAATATACATCAAAATTTGATCATGGATTATTCCCTTCTACTAATAATTTTTTAGCAGTTTATTTTGTTTTGACAGGATTACATGGTTTGCATGTAATAGGTGGTATATTAGTAAATGGTTACTTTTTTGGACCCGGAGTTAAAATGTGGGATACTGAGCCTGAAAGGTTTACAAATAGGATAGAAGTAGCTGGATTATATTGGCACTTTGTTGATCTTGTCTGGATATTTTTATTCCCAGCATTGTATTTACTTTAAAATTAGGAGATATTTATGAGTAATGATATGAATCATCATATAA
>CAYVBB010000206.1:0-1504 GCA_964448515.1 uncultured bacterium
ACAAGAAATATTATCAGAAAATGGAGTAGGTCTTCTTGGTACAAATCCAGAGTTTACAAATTTTGGGTTTGATGTTGAGTCAGGTTTACCCAATGATCCCTATGACCCTTCTACCTTAAGTTTAGTGGAGATTGAAGAAGATGTTTATTCGATTACACTTTTATTAGAACCTGGTGTCTCATATTCTTATAAGTTTGTAAATGGCAATGATTGGGGCGGCGTTGAGGTTGCTGATCGTTCTGTTGTAGTTTCTGAAGTTACAGGCTATATATTAAATGAAACATGCTTTGGTGCAAATGAAGATTGTCCTGAGTTTACTACGTTGATTGAAAATTTAACGTTTAAAACAGATGTATCAAATGCTATTACTAACAATGGATTTGAACTTGGTGATACGCTCATTATTCGATGGGGATATGGTGAGACTCAAGCTATTGAAAGGCAAGATACACTAAGTTTGCTTCCATTTTCTTATACCTATAAAATTGATATTGATAGTGTGAATGTTTCACAGGAAGCGGGCCTTTATTATCAGTATTATAAGCTACTTGAAAATAATGACCTTAGAGAAATATTTTTTAATTTTTCTTACTTAGGGGATGATGTTGTTTTAGCTGAAAGACGTTTTTTCCCTTTTAGTGAGCTATCTGATTTTACAGATATAATGATTGGTGATACGCAGGATTCAAATGTAGATGATAGAAGAATGCCTATATTTTTAAATACTGATCCTATTGGCATAGAGACTCAAGTTACTTGGACTGTTGATTTAAGTCCGGCTTATTATCAAATAATGGCAGGTGATACGCTTTATGATATACAGGGGACAGCGAATGTCTATGATGTTGATAGTCTCCTAACATGGGGAGTTTGGATGAATGGTCCTGCATCGATGCCAGCAAATGGTGAAACTTGGTCGCAGTGGGGTCTTGGTCTTCAAGGGACTACTTCTAAAAAAATGTGGGATGATGGGACGCATGGTGATGCAGTAGCTGATGATAGAATTTATACACTACAATTATTGTATGATGAAACAGCTCAGGTTGGACAAGAGTTTAAATTTGGAATTAAAGGTGGTGATAATGAATCATCATACGGTTTAAATCATTATGAAAATATTAATGTTCAAGATCCTAATATTCATGTTTACTTTGGGTCTATTAATCCTATTTTTTATAATGCTTGGGACTTTGATTTAAATGAGCCAGTAGAAACTCAGCAGTGTGTTTCTATGGATTTAAATAATGATGGCGCTGTTAATGTTGTAGATGTTATTAGTGTTGTTAATATTATTATTGGAACTATTACTCCAACTGATATGCAGCAATGCGCTGCTGATATAAATCAAGATGGTACTGTGAACGTTGTTGATGTTATTAGTATCGTCAATCAAATCATAAATTCTTAATTTTTTTTTCAATTCTTAATTTTTTAACTTGATAAATATTTTGGGCTAGTTTATATTTTATGACCCACTTCGTGCGTAAAAAATATAGATTTAGTA
>CAYVBB010000207.1:0-1496 GCA_964448515.1 uncultured bacterium
CAAGAATATATTATTGATTCTCCTGCGCCCCATGGGTTAGCTATTAATGATGATGGAACAGAAATATATACAGCGAGCAATACAGCTGATTGGATTTATAAAATAAATACCCTTACAAATGAAATATCAGGTGTTGTTATGGATCAAACAATTAATAATACTCCTGAATTAACAACACAGAGATTAAAACCTATACAATGCATGTCCTCAGAGAATAGATTGTTTGTTAGTTGTTCTGCGGGGATTTGGATGGATCCTTTTAGTGGACAATCAACAATTATAGAAGGTAAACTTCAAATGTGGGATTCAGATTTAATGGTACTTGTTGATTCAATCGATTTAGGGGAGCATTCATCTCCTTGGCATATTGTAAAATCACCAATAGATGAAATTGTTTATGTAGTCTTAGGGGGAGATAATTTATTTGAAACAGAGGGTCTTGCTTCAATATCATATGAAAATGATGAATTATCTATTAACTGGATAACAAACAATACATCTTTTGATACACTACATGGAATAGATGTTTCTTCTGATGGCCAAACAATTTATGTTTCAGGTAGAGGAGATGGGAATATACATATTTTTGATAGTAATGGTAATTATATTAATAACATATTTTTAGGACAGATGTCAATGCTTGGAGGAATAGCAGTAGAAAAAAAAGGGCTCCCTATAATAGGAGATATTAATAATGATTCTACTGTTAATATTTTAGATATTATAGAGCTGGTGGATGTAGTTTTAAATCCAATGATGGGTCATCCTTATCAAATACATGCTTCAGATATTAATCAAAATGAGTTAATTAATATTTTTGATATTATATTGTTAGTCGAAAGTGTGCTTTATAATTAATGAGTATCTCTCGTAAAGATTTCATAAAAAACATTTCGATTGTAACAATCGGATTAACCTCTTTTTCAAGATTATTATCATCAACTTCAGATTTATTAAATTTTGATTCATTAAGATTAGTAAAAGACTTGAAGGGTATAATCAATTTACCAAAAGGATTTTCATATACAGTTTTATCTCAATTGAATGATAAAATGGATGATGGGTTAAATGTCCCAGATAAAGCTGATGGAATGGGTTGTTTTAAATTAGACAAAAATCATGTGATATTAGTTAGAAATCATGAAATTGGTCATGTTCCATTGTTAGGAAATACATTTAGATTAAAAAATCCTTATGGTAAAAAGATGGGTAAATTTATTAGAAAAAAAAATAATTATTTTTATGATAGCAGCTTAAGAAAAACTGAATGTTTTGGAGGAACTACATCAATAACTTATAATATGAAAACTAAACAAGTAGTTAATCAGCATTTAAGTTTAGCTGGAACTTTAGTTAATTGTTCAGGGGGGCAATCACCTTGGGGAACATGGATATCATGTGAGGAAACTGTTAAATCTAAAGAAGGAAAAATATTAAAAAATCATGGTTATAATTTTGAAGTTTTTCCAAGTTCAAAAAATAAATTAACTAAGGCT
>CAYVBB010000208.1:0-1491 GCA_964448515.1 uncultured bacterium
TAAAGCTTTTTGTAATAATAATTCTGTCTCATTATCAACGGAAGATGTTGCTTCATCAAATATTAATATAGGAGGATTTTTATATAAAGCTCTAGCAATTGCAATTCTTTGTTTTTGACCTTCAGATAATTTTTGACCTCGCTCTCCAATAAAAGTATCGTAGCCATTTTCAAGTTTCATGATAAATTCATGTGCTTGACTTTGTTTTGCAGCTGTAATAATTTGATCATCATTCCCCGTGTTAGGATAAGCAATATTATCTTTAACACTTCCATCAAACATAAAAATATCTTGGCTTACATAACCTATGTTTTCCCTTAAGTTTTTTATTTGTATATTTTTAATTTCATGTGATCCAATATTTATTGACCCACTAATTGTATCATAAAATCTTAATAATAATTTTATAATAGTTGTCTTCCCTGAACCTGTTTGGCCTACGATTCCAACTAAAGTATTTTTATTAATATTTAAATTTAAATTTTTAAAGATTGGTTTATTTTCTGAATAGTAAAAATTTATATTATTGAAATTAATATTATGATTAAAATCATCAAGAATAATAGACTCTTTATTATTTTTTATTTTTTGAGGAGTATCTAATAAGTCTAATACTCTTTTTGTTGAAGCCATAGAACGTTCAAATAAATCTACAGTTTCACCAAGTGTTGTAAATGGCCATAAAAATCTTTGTGTTAAAAAAACTAACACACTATATGAACCAACAGCGATAGTACCATCTAGAGCAAGATAGCTACCTATTATCATTGTTCCTAAAAAACCACTTAATACACCCATTCTAACAAGGGGTACGAATGCAGAACTTAATTTAATTGCATGTTTATTTTTTAATCTATAATCATTACTTAAATCATGAACTCTATTTGATTCAATTTTTTCTGTTACAAAACTTTTTATTGTTGAAATTCCAATTAAGTTATTAAATATTGTATTATTTAGAAGTCCTACAGAATTTCTTACTGATAAATATCTAGGTGACAGATTCCTTTGAAAGAAAAATGCAATAATAAGTATAATAGGAATTGGTAATATAGATATTGAAGCAACAAGTGGAGATATATAAAAGAATACTGCACCAATTGCTAAACTTGATACTATGAGTTGAATAATTGTATTAAAGCCATTATCTAAAAAGCGCTCTAGCTGATTAACATCATCATTTAATTTAGCTGTGATATCGCCTACTTTTTTATTTTCAAACCATGGCATATCTAAATTCTGAACATGATTATAAGCATCTGTTCTTATTCTATGCTCAACACTTTGAGCTAGATTTCTCCATGAGATGGAATATAAATATTGAAATAAAGACTCAAATGCCCATATAAAAAATGTAGCAATTGCTAAAAAAGTTATTTGGGATTCTATGCTTTCAAATCCTAGTTTTGCAATAATACTATCGTTTCTTTGAACAACAAGATCAACAGCAATCCCAATTAGAATTTCTGGTGCTATATCAAAAAGTTTATT
>CAYVBB010000209.1:0-1483 GCA_964448515.1 uncultured bacterium
AATTCTACTTCATTGAAGACATTGCAAAATTGATTGGCTATCTCGATAGAATCGAGGGCTTCTACGGATATGGGCGCGAAGAGTCGCTATTTGTTCGGACTATCATCGAGGTTGAGATCGGTGGCTCGCGACAATGGGCTTGGACCTATGCATACAATGGCGAAGGTGGCACAGAAATTCCTTCTGGTAATTGGCACGAACGATGATGCCTACTGAACCAATCGGCCTCTTTGGTAATCGGTGATCGCCTGCATAATCTCTTCTTGTGTATTCATGACGAAGGGGCCGTAGCGGGCAATAGGTTCGTCGAGTGCTGGACCTGCGAGGATTAGACAACGACCATTTCCTGAGAGTTGCACCTTATCACCTTCGGAAAGGATGACAAAACCGCCGTCCTCTACCTCTTCATCTCCAACGTTGATGCTCCCCTCAAAGACGTAAATCATCGCATTGAGTTGATTATCCAAGGTCTGAATCAACTCTCCATCTTCAAGAGTGACATCGAGATAGGTGATTGGAATGACGGTGTCGATTACTGCAGAGACTCCCATCGATTCTCCAGCGACGACCACTACCTTGACGCTTCCATCCTCGGATTCTGCAACTGGAATATCTGCTGCTGGAATGTCCTGATATCTTGGAGCCATCATCTTGTCCTTGGCTGGTAAATTGACCCATATCTGGAAGCCATGCATCAGTCCACCTTTTCGCTTGAACTCGGATTCTGGTAACTCGCTGTGAATAACTCCACTACCCGCGGTCATCCATTGTACGTCACCATCGTTGAGAAGGCCAGAATTACCAGCACTATCCTTGTGTTCCATCTTACCTTTGAGCAGATAGGTGACCGTCTCAAAACCACGGTGCGGATGTGAAGGAGCCCCGATTGCTTTGCCAGGTCCCCATTCGGTTGGGCCCATCTCATCGAGCAATAAGAAAGGGCTCATTTCAGCCCCCATAGCGGCAGGCCGACGAACTTCGAAACCTCCACCTTCCAATACTCTACGTGTAGGAATTCGCATTGCAATGCTGCGCATGCACAGAGGTGCAGTGGGTCTGCTATCAATTCCACTGTCCAGTGTTCATCTGTCCACTGACGTGTCCACGTTCTTTTGAGAAACTCTCTTGGGTAATCAGGGTCCTTCTCATGGCCTCATCTAGATGTCCCTGATTAATTTCCAGATTCTCCATTTCAGACTCATCTCCTGCGATTAGACCCGCATGGGTTACCACTTCTCTGATGTGAGCTCCAGTCATGTGTTCAGTACATGCATTTGCTAGTCCTCTGATATTGATTTCTTCGAGGTTTGACTTGCCTTCTAAGAACATCTTGAACAGATTCTCTCTCTTTTTCTGGTCTGGAAAATCATAGTCTACTCTGATCTCGAATCTTCCAGGGCGTAGCAAAGCCCAATCGAGATTTTCTGCATGATTGGTGGATGCGATAGTTACTACACCTGAGTTCTCTTCGATACCATCCAAT
>CAYVBB010000210.1:0-1463 GCA_964448515.1 uncultured bacterium
GTCCTGGCATTGGCTTGTTTGTGCTTTTTTAGAAGAATAGCTGCATTCATAGATCTGTTATTGGTAACCCAGCACATTAGTTTTGAAAAGACAAAATGTTTTTTTCTTCCTCTAAATTCCCAAATACCATTGTTTGTATATTCACTGCTGTTCCCCAGTCATGTGGTATCTTTTCAATATTTCTATATTGAAAAGCACGTTTGCCATTCCAGGATTTAAATACAGCCTCTATTGCTCCCCATAATTGTGCTTTACATGAATCAGGAAATTCAATTTTAAAATGTTTTTTGATTTCATTTTTAAATCTTTTAATTAAATGTTGTAAGTCTTGTGAGGTTAATTCATAATCATTAACAACCTTATGTTTCTTTTTATATTTATCTAAAATATTTTCTAGTTTTTCTCTAATTTGAATATGATTTTTTTGTTCTGCTTTTTCCATTACAACATCAGAATACATCATTATTAGTCTTCTATATGAGTCATAAACAAAGCGTGGATTTTTTGTTTTTTCAATTAAAGCGGGTATAGTCTTGCTTGTTAATCCAATATTTAATACAGTTTCCATCATTCCAGGCATTGATATTTTAGCTCCTGATCTCACCGATAATAATAATGGGTTTTTTATATCACCAAAGCCCTTTGACATAGTAGTTTCCACCGTTTTCAAGGATTGAACAATGTTTTTTTTAATTGTCTTATTGATTGATTTTTGTTTAAAAAAAGAATTACAAACAGATGTAGTAATTGTAAAGCCAGGAGGAACGGGGATGTTTAAGCTAGACATTTCTGCTAGGTTTGCCCCCTTGCCTCCCAAGATATCAATTTGTGAGGCATTTCCTTCATTTATATCTTGTCCAAATAAATAAACATATTTTTTCATATAAAGTATCCCGAATTAATATTTTAATTCTATAAACTAATAAAATTCATTAGCTTATTGTAAATGAGTTTTAATAGCATTAATTTTAGTTGAAATATTTAATATTAAACAAGAGAAAAAGATTATGAAAATAGAAAGAATGAATAAAGGGTCATGGGGAAAAGTTAGGGCGTTCTTTGACATTAGGACTCAAGAAGGGTTAGTAGTTAAAGGCTTTAAAATAATGGAGGGCATTAATGGTTTGTTTGTTAGTATGCCAAGTCAGAAAGGTAAAAATCAACAAGGAGAAGATGAGTGGTTTGATACTGTTTGGGTTGAAAAAGAATTACGTGATCAATTAAATCAATTGGCGCTTGATGCTTATGGAGGAGATTTTAATAACACACTATCAGGAACTCCGGAGGAATCCGAGGAGTCACCAAGTTCTAGTGTTGCTGAATCAGTTGCAGATGATGCAGATACAAGTCCAGCGACCACAGAAGATGAAGAAATTCCATTTTAAAATTGCATGAAGTTTTTATTTTCTTCATTAGGTAAAAAAATTCAAGTTGCTATAACTGGAGTTTTATTATCTACATTT
>CAYVBB010000211.1:0-1391 GCA_964448515.1 uncultured bacterium
AATTGGTTGCTTGATACGAACTGGTTATATGGGTCTGGTGTTTATAAGCTAGATTATAGAACAACTATTGCTGCAAATTTCTTTTATTTAGATTATGGGCAGGAAGAAATCACAACACTTTATGATCAAGATGGAACGGGTAATTATTGGTCAGCATCTGACATGTCTGTTGGATTGTATTATGCGATGAACCTTACTGATAAATTTTCTTTTGGGGGTGGTGGTAAATATATAAGACAAACTATTTATAATGAAGGAGCATCAACAATTGCATTTGATTTTGGGCTATTATATAAAAACATTGATAATGATTTTAGGTTAGGGGTTAGTATTTCAAACATTGGAATTGAAATGAATTTGGAGGGTAGTGATTTGTATTTTAATTGTGATTTAGATGAGGATAGCGATGGTACGAATGATAACATCCCATGTATTTTATCTACGGGTGAGTATCCTCTTCCTTTATTTTATAGAGTGGGTGTGTCAAAAGATACAAAGTTATCTTCAAATTTAACTCTTATAAGCGCGCTTGATTGGGTGATTCCTAGTGATGATGTAGAACATTTTAATGTAGGATTTGAGCTTGGGTATTATGATAAATTATTTATGAGAGTTGGGCATCGACATATTGGAAAAGATGATTCTGAGGAAGGTCTTACTTTTGGACTTGGAAGTAATTTTTATATTATGGGAATGGATGTTGATTTAAATTATACCTATCATGATGTAGGTATTTTTGGTTACATGCCATACTTTGAGTTTATATTTAATTTTTAATGATGAAGAAAATTATATTTATTTTATTACTATCGTTTGCATTGCCTCTATCTGTCACCTTTCAGGTAGATATGCAAGAACAGTTTGTCTCTGATAATGGGATTCATTTGGCAGGTGCAGATACATTAACACTTTCAACATTTGGGACTTATCAAGATAGTGTCATAACTCCATGGACCCCATCGCAATTAACTATGGAAGATATTGATTTTGATGGTGTTTACTCTATTACATTAGAGCTTGAAGAAAATACAGTCTATGCCTATAAATTTATTAATGGCTTTGAGTATGAACTTGCTGATTTAGATGATAGATATTTAGCAACAGGCACTGAAGATTTGGTTCTTGATGTTGCCTGCTTTGATAAATACAGTGAAGCCTGCCAAGATGTTGATAATAGCTTAGTGCAGGTTGTTTTTATAGTTGATATGCAACAAGAAATAGTATCAGAAAATGGAGTGGGACTTCTTGGTACCAATCCAGAATTTACAAATTTTGGGTTTGATGTTGATACAGGCTTGCCCAATAATCCCTATGATCCCTCTACATTGAGTTTGGTAGAGATTGAAGAAGATGTTTATTCGATTACACTTTTATTAGAACCTGGTGTCTCA
>CAYVBB010000212.1:0-1364 GCA_964448515.1 uncultured bacterium
AGTTGTGCGATGACCTCGGAAAAAGAATCATTCGTCGAACGGTGCAAATCATCGATAGCGATACGAGCTGCGAAGATACTGTAATCAGGATGGTTACTGACTAGACTTGCGGCAGTTTCAGCTGCCAATTGGTCCAATTCTCTAGTAGTTACTCCATCATACAATCCTTCGATGACTAATTTGGAGACTAGCCCTGGGTCTACCCAGTTCAAATCAAGATCCTCCGAAAGTCGTTCGAGTTTCTCTAGAATGGCATCGAATCTAACCGCTTCTTTCTCGCCTTTCCTGTTTACGACCTTCAAACCCATATCTATCACCTCTTCATTGTGCGTAGCGTCTTCCTCCGTCCGCGTACGGTTTAGAAGTCTTCCTCCATTGAGAAACGCGTCTGTACAGATCCCAAGGTAATTCCCTGTGTCATCACGCCCGCTTTCTGATACTCTGCGACCCGCTTCTCGAAGAAGTTGGTCTTACCCTGCATGGAGATCATCTCCATCCATGGGAATGGATTCTCTGCATTGTATATCTTAGCGGCCCCAAGGGAAATAGCTAGACGATCTGCAACGAATTCTATGTACTGACGCATGTGCTTGTCATTCATTCCAATCAACTTCACCGGCAGAGCCGAAGAGACAAAATCTTTCTCGATTTCAACCGCTTCTGAAATGATTGAACGAATACGATTTTCACCTGCCTTACGCACTAGTTTTGAATGTAGCAGACAAGCAAAGTCGCAATGTAGTCCTTCATCTCTAGATATCAATTCGTTAGAGAATGTCAGACCCTGCATCAGATTCCTCTTCTTCAGCCAGAACAAAGCGCAAAATGAACCCGAGAAGAAGATTCCTTCAACCGCAGCAAAAGCGACAAGACGCTCCGCGAAGTTACCTTTCTTTCGAGACAGCCAGCGTAAAGCCCAATCCGCCTTCTTCATTACCGTTGGAACTGTCTCTATCGCCTTGAAGAGGTGATTTTTCTCATCGGGATCAGTTATGTAGGTGTCAATCAACAATGAGTAAGTCTCAGCATGAATGTTCTCCATCATTATTTGGAAGCCGTAGAAACAACGGGCCTCTGGCCATTGAACTTCATCCGCAAAATTGGTTACTAGATTTTCATTCACAATACCATCACTGGCAGCAAAGAATGCCAAGACGTGCTTTAGGAAATGTTTCTCATCATCAGTAAGTGTAGCCCAATCTTTCAAATCCTGAGCCAAATCGATTTCTTCAGCAGTCCAGAAACTGGCCTGTTCCATCTTGTACATTTCCCAGATGTCATCATGCTTGATGGGAAACAAAACGAATCGATCCATGTTCTCTTTCAGCATTGGTTCTACGAACTCCGAACTGAAATCGATATCC
>CAYVBB010000213.1:0-1361 GCA_964448515.1 uncultured bacterium
AAAATACAGGGTTTTAAAGTTGAAGAACAAATTTTAGCAATTTGAAGTCCCACTTTTGTGCTTCCTGTAAAACTAATGACATCTGTAGAATTAGATTGAACTAATATTGAACCGATATCACCTAGACCATTTATAATTTGAAATGCATTTTTGTATTCTATGTTTTCATCCCATAATTTTTTTATAATTTTCATTGTAAGCGGAGTAAACTCTGATGGTTTTAAAACAATATTATTGCCTGCAAGCAACCCTTCAATCGTGCCTTTCATTGGAGTAGCGAGTGGATAATTCCATGGAGAAATAATACCAACAACTCCCATTGGTTCATATTGAACATAGGCTTTTTTATTTTTAAATAAAATACCAGGTTTTCTTTTACTTTTTTTCAAAGCTGATTTAGCAAGCTTAGACATCGTTTTTGTGTGATCCAAAAATGATAGAAGCTCTGCAAAAATAACAAAATCCTTTTTCCCCGTTTCATCTTTTATTGTTTTTTTTATTAAATCACTATTTTTTAAAATAACTTTTCTAAACTTATTTATAATAGAACATCTTTTGTTTAGCGATAAAGAAGACCATTCTTTATAATTCTGAGCTACATCAAGACATTTATTTACATCTTTCTTACTTAATATATTTACTTTTCCTACTTCATTTAAAGTAGCCGGATTTAATATAGTAATTTGATTGTTTTCTATAGATATAGGCATGGCTTAATTTATCTCTTATTTATAAACTATTAACTAAATTTCTTTCATAATCACTAGCATGATTTTGATCCCAATTTACCAGTTCTTTTTTCATTACTCTCTTATAAAGGAATGGTATAAAAAGTGATAAATATAACATCATCAAATAACCATAAGGCAACATGGGGGCAGCTTGATCTGTTGGTTTTAATTCCCAAAACTTTAAGTTCGTATTTCTATGGTGATCAGAATGTCTTGTAACATTATATAAATAAATACTACTAAAAAAATGGTTCGAGTTCCAGGAATGTCTCATGCATACTGGCTTGCCACTTTCTCTAACTAAACCATAATGTTCAACATAATTAATAGCTTCCAAAAATACTTTTGATAATAAAGAACATAACAGAAAAATAAACATTCCGAATAGTCCAGTAAACATAAACATTAAAATAGTTATACTTAAACTTCTCATATATCCTATAATCATTCTATTATGGATACTAAATAAATTCATTTTTTTTCTTCTTAATCTATTTAATTCAATTTCCCAACCAGAAATTTGTTCATTAACTATTCCACGTAATATAAACCAATAAATATTTTCCCCCCTTTTAGCAGATGCCGGATCTTTAGTAAGACATACATTTTTATGATGACCATATACATGCT
>CAYVBB010000214.1:0-1360 GCA_964448515.1 uncultured bacterium
TCCCCTTTGCCTGAGCCATCGCCCCCCTCGACGGCAACCAAATACATCAGGTACCATCTCCCGTAGAGGATTTCTCATCGACGACGAAATCTGCGAATTGGCGTCGAGTCATACTCAGCAGTACCATTCCCATCAGGATCAAGATTGGACCAAAGAAGATCAGTCCGCGACTACAGAGTGAAATACCTGCCAGATACTGAGTTTTGCGGTAGCGCCTACCCTTCTTGGCTTCATGAGCCGCGTATAGGCCCACAAAGGCAGTCAAGATTGTGAAGACCGCAACTAAGGTACTGACTGTAACTGCACCGGCGAGGATGGAACCCACCTCTTCACGTTCTTCTTCGATTAGTCCACTACCAACATGCATGACAAGTGGGTCTGAACCTCCTTGGTCTGGAGTAAAGGTTCTCTCTATGCTGATGAAACCATCTTTGTCCGCAGTCAGTAATAGTCGTTTGACAGAAATATCAGTGAACCGATAGAACCCATTGGAATCAGTTGTCGTATTCGACATTCTAGCCTCGGTATCTGCGTCGTAGAGTACCAGTTCAACTCCTTCAACTCCTTCCCCCGTCTCATTTTCGAGAGCATAACCACTGACATCGACAGTTTCACTGACTTTGAACATCGAGGAACTGATCAAATCAGAAGGATTGTTTGATAATAACATGAATCCCGTTAGTAGGCCAAGTATACTTCCTGCTACAATGAGCACAGCCGCCGTACTTCTAGTCAATGCTCTAGTTGAGTATTCCTCGCGAATTTCCATCAATCTGTCAATTCTTTTTTCTCTCTCATTTCGACGCTTCCAGACGCTCAGGAGACCCTTCTTGGAGCCATCATCATTCGTCATCGTCAAACACATTCCCTTGAGAGAGCGGCTTCTTCTCGTTGCTTGGCAGAGCGCGCCAGAACTTGAATATTCCAATTGCCGCGCATGAGAAAGCAGTAAACAAAACCACTCCATACATCACATAAACGCCGAATGGAGCATCCTCTTCACAGTCATCTCCAGTGCATGACTGCGAGCCTGTTTCATGACTTGCTGGCTGGTTGGGTTCTGTAGTTTCTTGACCATTATCAGTAGGTTCTACCGCTAATTCCAATTCTACCTTGAAAATCTTAGGCCAGTTCTTCCCTGTCAGCCACATATCGCCATCCGAATCAAAGGCAATTCCATTGAGATGTCCACCATTCCCCTCGCCGCCTAAGGAACCAGCGTTTATGACCTGATCAACCTCTCCTGTCGAGGAGTTGATTCGTACTATTTCATCGGTTTGAAAGACATTTGCCCATATGTGGGCCGAATCGCATTCTAGTTCATTCAATTGGCCGAGTTCTTCTCCGTCAAGAGTCACAT
>CAYVBB010000215.1:0-1335 GCA_964448515.1 uncultured bacterium
TATTTACTTTAAAATTAGGAGATATTTATGAGTAATGATATGAATCATCATATAAAAGTTTATCGAAATGTTTTTATTGGTTTATTGATTTTTACAGGTTTTACTGTAGGAGCTTCTTATATTCATTTTGATATTGTATGGATGGGTATAGCATTAGGTTTGGCTATTGCATTTGTAAAGGGGTATTTGGTTGCTTCTAACTTTATGCATTTAAACGATGAAAAGAGTTTTATTTATTTAACATTGGGTATTACTGTTGCATTTTTTTTAGTTCTATTTTTTATGCCTATCTTATGGCATAATGATACACTAAAATCACCTGATCATGTTCCAATTCAAAATGGTGAAATATATAAAGAAATTGATGAACACTCAAATCATCATGGAGGACATCATTAATGTCACTTAAATCTTTTCATATTGTTTTTATTGTGATTTCTACTTTATTTATGTCTTATTTTTTTTATTGGAGTTTAATTAATTGGTTTAGTTATAAAGATATATCATATTTAATTTATGGTTTTTTATCTATAGTATCTTTTTTAGTATTAACTGCTTATTCAAAAACATTTATAAAAAAATATAAGGAGATAACCTCTTGATGAAGAATACATTATTAAATGTTATCTTAGCTATATTTTTCCCTAATTATTTGATTGCATGCGCTGTATGTTATGGAGCACCAGAAGATCCTATCACTCAAAGTTTAAATACAGCTATGTTATTTATGCTTGGAACAGTATTTTTTGTATTATCATGTATTGTTTATAGTATTTTTACATTAATTAAAAGAAATAAAAACATTCAAATATAGGGGAATTAAATGACTGAATATTTACAAAGTTATATGCCGATTTTAGCATCTGAGATGGGACATCTTGGCGATAATTTGAATGGTCTTGTTCATTGGCTAATGCTTATTTTATTTATTGGATGGGGTTCATTTTTTATATTTACTCTAATTCGTTTTCGAAGTTCTAATAATCCTAAAGCAAATTATCATGGTATAACTACTCATTATTCAACTTATGTAGAGATAGGTGTGGTTGCAATTGAAGCATTATTGCTTATTAGTTTTGCTATCCCAGGTTATTATGCTGTAAAATATGATAAAGCATTAGAGAGTACAGAAATTGAAGTAAGAGTTGTAGCTCAACAATTTGCATGGAATATTCATTATCCAGGTGCTGATGGAAAATTTGGTACAACTAGAATTGGGTTGGTAGATGAAGAGACTAATCCTATTGGTTTGGATCGAGGAGGGTATGGAGCTGATGATATCACAACTATTAATCAGTTGCATTTACCTGTAAATAAACTAATTAAGCTTTATAT
>CAYVBB010000216.1:0-1295 GCA_964448515.1 uncultured bacterium
CTTAGTATTTATGCAATTTAATAGAAATGAGATTGGTCAATTAGAAGATTTATCTCAAAAGCATGTAGATACAGGATTAGGATTAGAAAGAATGGTTGCTACTCTTAATAAGTTAGATGACCATTATAAAACAGATTTATTTTATCCTATAATTGAGAAAATTATTGAAATTTCAAATAAAGATTATACCTTTAATCAAGGGGTTCCGCATAGAGTTATTGCTGATCATCTGAGAATGATTTCATTTTCTATATCAGATGGAGTTATGCCATCAAATGAAGGAAGGGGCTATGTTGTTAGGAGAGTTTTAAGAAGAGCAGCAAGATATGGAAGAGTATTAGGAATTAATAAGTCATTTTTATATTTATTGTATGATTCATTATTAGATATTTTGGGACAATCTTATCCTGAACTTGTTGATAAAAAAGATTATGTAGTTAATGTAATAAAATCTGAAGAAGAATCTTTTGGGAAGACTTTAGATAGGGGACTTATCATTTTTGAAGAAATATGTACTAATTTAAATGATAAAACAATATCTGGGGATGATGTGTTTAGATTATATGATACTTATGGATTTCCCATTGATTTAACAGAATTACTTGCAAAAGAAAAAAAACTAAAAATAGATAAAGATAGTTTTTGTTTATTAATGGAAAAACAAAGAACAAAAGCTAGGGATGCTAATAAATTCAAACTTGATAATAAAAAAATTGACTGGATTATTCTAAATGATACAAAATCTTCTTCAAGTTTTATAGGATATGATTGTAATAATTCAAATTCTATGATTGTTAAATATAGAGAAAGTGAAGGTAACTTTGAGCTAGTACTGGATAAAACTCCTTTTTATGCTGAATCAGGAGGCCAAATTGGTGATATTGGTATAATTACTGGCAATGATTTTAAATTTTTAGTTTCTGATACATATAAGCATGGTGATGATATTTGTCATTTCGGATATTTTGAAAGTGGTAATATTTCAGATAATAAGATAGAAAAGGTTAATGCTCAAATTAATCAAAATAAAAGAAAGTCAATTCAGCTAAATCACACTGGAACCCATTTGCTTCACAAAGCTCTTAAAATTGTTCTAGGAGATGATGTTCAGCAAGCTGGTTCTTTAGTCTCTTATAATCATCTAAGATTTGATTTAACATATTATAAGAAAATTAAAAGTTCAGAATTAGATAAGATTGAAGATATTGTTAATGAAACTATTTTAAAAAATATAAACCTAGATGTAAATATAAAAAAATATGCTGATGCAAAATCTGAGGGTGCTGAAGCTTTAT
>CAYVBB010000217.1:0-1292 GCA_964448515.1 uncultured bacterium
TGTCTGAATTTATATATTATTGGTAATAATTATCATATAAAATTTTATTAAATAATTAAACAATAATTTAAAATAATGATTACTATAACAATTATATTGCTGCTGGCTATCAATTTGTATGGATTTATCTATTCTATGTTTATAACTAAGTACCACTTCTTAGAAAGTCAAAAAATTCAAACAAAAATAAATAGTTATAAATTGCTTTTAGATAGATGCCCCTTAATTATTTTTAATGTTTCAATATTAATCATATTAAATGTTATTGGTATAAAATTTTTTCATACAATTTTCTTAACGGAATTCAATTCGTATTTATATTCAGGTTATGAAGTTTTATTTGTGTTAATCATAGATGATTTTTTCTTTTATGTTCTTCATAGAATGATGCATGAATCTACTTATATATATAAAAAAATTCATAAAATTCATCATAGGGCTAACACCCCAATGCCATTTGAATATATCTATGTACATCCGCTTGAATGGATGTCTGGAATGATTGGTCCATTTTTAGGTATGTATATGCTTGGTGGAATTTCATTTTTTGCATATTGTGTTTATCTTATTGTTAGAAATATGCATGAGATACATATTCATTCAGGAATTAAAACATCAAAATATTTAAAGTATATGCCCTTGTATGGAATAAATGAGCATCACGACATTCATCATTCAAAAAGAATGGGCAATTATGCCTCTACATTTACATTTTGGGATATTCTTCTTAAAACAAAAATCAAAGGGAATTAAAATAATTATGAATAAAATAATAATCAATTATAATGAAAAATTAATTACTGATAAAAAGTTATTTAATTCTTATGTTAAAAATTTAAAAAATCTATATCCAGGGCAGGTTACTTTTATTTTATCTAGTAAGCATGCATTTGATCTCTTATTTAATAATAAATTAATTTACTCTCTAGAAGATAGTTTTGAAGAAGGTTTGAAAATTGATAATGATATTTTAAATAAATCATTAAAAAATATTGAAAATTCTATTAATTTAAGTAATTCTAGGGATATTCCTAGAGTAGATGATATTGGTATTGTCGATTACTAAGGGTATTATAGAGAAATATTATATTTTTTATAAATAAAAGATAATAGCCAAGCTGGACCAATAAGTAAAAACTGTATGTCTTCAAAAAAAGAAGGTTTTTTACCTTCAATTTTATGACCAATAAATTGACCAATCCATGCTAAAATAAAAGCAGCTATATAGTAATTAAATAGATCATTTGATAAATATGTATGTTCTAATTTATTGATTAATAATAAACAAGAGC
>CAYVBB010000218.1:0-1266 GCA_964448515.1 uncultured bacterium
ATTGCAGATGAAAGAAGGGGTGGATACGGTATTATTTACTAATTTAATAATTATTTAAAAGGCGAATGAAAAAACGTTGTCCATAAAAGACCATCTAAAAACATTGTATGAAAAACAAAGAAACCAGATCCGATAACAGATAGCAAATAAATTGATTGATTAGAATTCCCGGAATCAACAACAAATAAAAATAATAAGATAGAAGATAAACCAACACAATATAAAACAGATAAAACATAGACCCAATGTAATGGTACCCCTGATTTTAAATACTGAAATGTTAAATCAATCCATAGACTTGATGGTATTAAAATTAATAAATAAATAATATGTAAAGACCAACCTGGGAATCTACCTAAAAATTTCTTCTCATGTAAATTAACATTAAATATAAAATTAGATGTAAAAAAGAAATAACCTATTGCTGATATAAACATAGAAGCCACTATAAATGTTCTCAAAGATTCAGGAACTCCACCCCAAAGTTTTGCACTCAAATCAGGATTTTTTGTTACTCCATTATAATAACTAAATAAAACTAAACTTCCGAAAATTAAATTAATTAGTACTAAAGTAATCTTCTGCATATGAACTCCTTTTATTTATAAGATCCATCTATCATTGGATAATGTAAAAGTCTACTATCTATTTTTCCATTTTTTAGAATTTTTCTACTTTTAGATCTTAATCCTATAGATTTTATTGCATCTAAATTACCTGAAAAAACAAATACATTACAACCAACACATTTACTTTTAAATAAGTCTCCTAATTCCTTATATAAAATTTTAATAGCATTTGGATCTCCCAAACGATGCCCATAAGGGGGGTTAATTATAATAGTACCTTTTTCATTTGGAATAAAATCTTTGATATTTTTAACTGAAAATTGAATATTATCTTTTAAACCCATTAATTTACTACTTTCATATGCTAGAGAAATATTGGCTTTAATATGATCTGATCCAAATATTAAAAAATTTTTATTATCAATAATTTTATTTTTTGATTTTTCTATTAAACCATCTAATAAGGTTGAATCATAATTTTTTAATTTTTTAAATGCATAATATTTTCGATTCAATCTTGGTGGAATTTTATGAGCTATCATGGCTGCTTCAATAGGTATAGTCCCAGAACCACACATAATATCATAAAATGGAATATCAGGATTCCAATTACTTGATAAAACTAATCCTGCTGCTAAAGATTCATTTAATCCTGCCCTATGAATTTTAGTTCTATAGCCTCTTTTAAATAATGGAA
>CAYVBB010000219.1:0-1253 GCA_964448515.1 uncultured bacterium
TAAGCTTTATATATCTTCTAAGGATGTTATTCATGGATTTTCTTTACCAGAAATGCGTCTTAAACAAGATGCAATTCCTGGTATGCAGGTCCCTATATATTTCACACCAACTATAACTTCTAAAGAATTTTTAAGTCAATTAGGTGGAAGCGCAAGAGAAGGAATGGGTTATGAGATTGCTTGTGCTCAATTATGTGGTAATTCTCATTATCGAATGAAGGGTTATATGACTATTCATACTGAAAAAGAATATAATGATTGGTTGATTGAAGAAGCTGAGTATTTAGAATCAGAGGGTGAAGATGATTGGGATGATGAGTGGTAAAATTAAAAGGCCCTTTCTTTAAGGGCCTTTTTTATTAATTTTAAATTTTATGTCATTAATAACAGATAAATGGATAGGAACAGAATATTTTAAAATATATGATTTTAATCATATAGAGTGTTATGTTGGTAATGCTAAGCAATCTCTTTATTATTATTGTCTTGTTATGGGTTTTAAAGTTATTGCTTATAAAGGACCTGAAACAGGCAATAAAGATTCTTGTTCCTATGTTTTAAAAAATAACCGTATAATTATAGTATTAACTTCACCTGTAAATTCTTCCCATGAATCTAATGAATGGATAAATAAACATGGTGATGGTATATATGATATTTCTTTTTTAGTTGATGATGCTAATGAAGCATATGAATCTTGTCTTTCTAGAGGAGCAAAATCTGCTTATCCACCTAAATATAATGATAATAATTCTTATTGTTCTTCAGGTATAAAAACTTATGGTGATGTTATACATTCTTTTGTTAGTAAAAAAAAATATAAAGGAATTTGGGCGCCAGGCTTTGTAGAAATGAATGAACCAAATTTAAAAGTAAGAGATACTGGTTTGGTAAGAATAGATCATATTGTTGGAAATGTCGAAGAAAACAAAATGGATTATTGGAAAGAATATTATGAAAATATTTTTGGATTTACTAATTTCATTGTGTTTGATGATTCAGATATATCTACAAGATATTCTTCGCTGAAGAGTCGAGTTATGAGATCTAAAAATTGGAAAGTAAGACTACCAATTAATGAACCAGCAAATGGTCTTAAAAAGTCACAAATTCAAGAATATTTAGATTTTAATAATGGCCCTGGTGTTCAGCATGTTGCATTCTTAACAACTGATATTTCTAATACAATAAATACTTTAAGAAAAAATGGTATGGATTTTTTAAAAGTTCCAATTACATATTATGATGAACTT
>CAYVBB010000220.1:0-1244 GCA_964448515.1 uncultured bacterium
ATTTATCTAATAATATGCATTGGAAAGGGATTGTTAGTTATGCTCACTTTCCAATCTGGATAGTATTTGGAATTTTAGTTGAATTAGTTGATAAGTTATTAAATTAATTTATCCTGCTTTGGAAGCAGGTGGCCACAGATTCTAATCCTGTCACGTCGATAATAAATTAGAAAGCCTCTTTTATAGAGACTTTTTTATTTTGTAGATTATAAGCATGAAATATATCAGTTTAATAACATTCTTTTTTTCCTTATTATTTGCACAGTATGAAATAGAAGGAAGATGGCATTTAGTTGGTTATGAAGATAATGTAATGTATCAATTTCAGGATAATTATAGATATTCTATTTATAGCACAGATGGTAATTTTGGTGGCCTTGAAGATGCAGGCAATACTCCTAATCCTTATATTGTAGAAGAAAATATTATTACTATAGACTTATTTTTTGGAAATATAGTTAGTTACCAGATGAATTATAGATGTGATGGACAAGTTGTTGAGTTTATTGATAATGCCAATATTCATTCTACGCTTTTTAAAGAGGGCTATAATTTTATTAATAATTATTGTGAAGAGAGTTTTGAGGAATTAGGAGATTTTAATTTTGATGGAAATATAAATGTAATTGATGTAATTATATTAGTTAATCATATATTAAGTCCAGCAGCTGTGGAATTAGAAGGTTCTGATATAAATAGTGATGGATTTACTAATGTTATCGATATTGTTCAATTAGTAAGTATAATTTTAATTGATAACACAACTCCAATTTATAGTAACAATCCAGATATGAATGGTCAATTTTTAGATGCTGTGCTTATAAATAGAAATCCAGATTGTAGAGTTTATACGATGGATGCAAATAATGGTAACTATGGATCAAATTTGATTTTAGATATTTCAAATGGAATGGATAATGCTGTTAGTGATGTGTATATTGATTTGGTCATAGCAAATAATTGGAATTCAAGTAATTTTAACTATGATAACGTAACAGAAGTTAATGATCCAGAACTTGCAACACATTGTAGAATGATATCAAACATGATTCCAAATCACAATTTTGGAGTGGAAGTTACTGGCCCAAATGGAGATGGTTGGATACATGCAATTGATCATTCTGATATTGAAGTTACTTATATCCCGGTAAATCCAATTAAGACAAATGTATCTACAGATACACCAAGGAATCCACCTATATATGATTTTGATGGTATTTTATTAAATGGTGTTGGTATTTCTA
>CAYVBB010000221.1:0-1240 GCA_964448515.1 uncultured bacterium
TTATGGAGAGGTTTATTCTAGTTTTAGAATTAATGCAAATGGGTGGATTGGTTTTGGAGATGATAATGCAGAATGGTATAATGGTAATATTCCATCAAATGAATATCCAAAACCTGCAATTTTTGGTTTTTGGGATGATCTAAATCCTGTTAATGATAATTGCAACTCAACATGTCAAGGAAATGTTTATTATTATAGTAATGAAGAACGTCTAGTCGTTTGGTTTGATAGTATTGCACATTGGGCTTCTGATGGTTTTGAAAACACTTCTTATAATTTCCAAATTATTATTTATTCAGATGGTTCAATTGATATTAATCATAATACTATTACAGGAAATTATTCAGCTACAGTTGGGATACAAAATCAATCAGGTACAGTTGGTCTTCAAGTAGATCAATATAATGGGAATTATTTTAATGATAATGTTTCATATAAGTTTAAAAAACCATTTACATCTAATTGGTTATCATTGGAAACAGTAGGTAATGATGATTTGTCTGGAGAATTATTTTATGATGATGAAGTATTATTTGAAGCTCATGTAAATTCTCTGAATATGCCTTTAGGAAATTATAATGCTAATATTATGATTCTAAGTAATGCTGGAGATATTAATATCCCAGTAAATTTAGAAGTTTCAAATACAGCAGGGCTTTTAGGTGATTTAAATGGAGATTCTATCATTAATGTTACTGATATTGTTATGATGGTTAATTCTATATTAAACAATCATGACTATAATCCTAATAGTGATTTAAATAGTGATGGAAGTATAAATGTAACTGATGTTATTATAATGGTTAGTATTGTACTTGGTGGTATCTAATAAAAAGTATAAAAAATCAATTTATATAATTATTCAATTATAATGTAAATTATTATATGTTTATTTTTTACATTTTAATGGCATTGTCTTTTTTTACCATTTTTATAAATGGATTCCAATGGATTTTTCGATTTGATATATACAATGCTAATTATATATCTTTTTCATTTATTTCGACTATATTGTATATGTTCACTCAATCTGCTATAATGTTTTATTTTATAGGAGCTGGTAAAAAAATCAAAGAAATAATATTAGAACATAAACTTGATAAAAAAATATATCAAAAGGTTATAGATATTAAAAACAAGTTATTCCCTCCATTAACATTGAATATTCTAATTGTTGGAACCGCTTTTGTTTTAGGTGGTGGTGTACAAACAAAAGCACTTAGTAAATATTGGCATTATT
>CAYVBB010000222.1:0-1213 GCA_964448515.1 uncultured bacterium
ATCAAATAAGTCTACTTTATCAATATCAAATTTTTTTTTATTTAATAATTTTTCAATAGCATAAATGGGCGCTTTAGTGAAATATAGTGGATCTGTAGCGAATGAAACATGTCCAATGATTTTTGCAATTGGCTTCATATTATGTTGAACTTTAAAATCTTCAGAGCACATTAAAATAGCAGCCGCTCCATCACTTAAACTGCTAGCATTCCCTGCTGTAATTGTTCCATCTTTATCAAATGCAGGGTTTAACTTTTTTAATTTTTCTTCGTTAAATCTTAATGGTTCTTCGTCAGTATTAAATAAAATATCATTTTTTTTACTTTTAATATTCAAACCTACAATCTCATCTTTAAAAGCTCCTGATTCAATAGCATTTATAGATTTTCTATATGATTCAATTGCAAATTGATTTTGCTTTTCTTTAGTATAATTATTTTCCTTTGATAAAACTTCTCCGCAACTACCCATTGCACATTCATTATAAGGATCCCACAAACCATCTTTTAAAATTGAATCGATCATTTTACTATTACCAAACATTGTCCCCACCCTTGATTTCTGTAAATAATGTGGAGCTAAACTCATGTTTTCCATACCACCAGCAACAATTAAATCTGAGCTGCTTAATTTTAATGATTGATCTGCAAGCATAACCGCCTTTAATCCTGAGCCACAAACTTTATTAATAGTTAAGCATTCTACTTTATTTGGTAACCCTGCACCTATACTCGCTTGCCTTGCTGGAGCTTGCCCTAAATTCGCTGATAAAACATTACCCATAATAACTTCATCAATTAAATCTTTATTTAATTTAGATTTATCAACTACTGATTTAATAACATATGAACCGAGTTTAGTTGCAGGTATTTTACTTAAACTACCTTGGAATGCTCCGATAGGAGTTCTCGAATATGAACAAATATATGTACTATCCATCTACTTTTTCCCTTTTTTATATGCTTTTATAATATCTTTAACTAGTTTATGTCTTACAATATCACTTTCATCTAATTTTACAAATGAAATCCCTTCTACCTTATTTAGTATATTAGCAGCATCAATTAGACCAGAGGTTTCATTTAAACCTAAATCTGTTTGTGTTATATCTCCAGTTATAATTGCTTTAGATGTAACTCCTAAACGAGTTAAAAACATTTTCATTTGCATTTTTGTTGAATTTTGCGCTTCATCTAGAATAATAAAAGCATTA
>CAYVBB010000223.1:0-1182 GCA_964448515.1 uncultured bacterium
TGGAACATTTAGTTATGATCCTGTAACACAAGGACCGGATGCAACAGCTGATGTAGGTCCTTATGCTTTTACCAGCTATTATGTGCAACCAGGTGGATTTGTATTTATGACAGATTTTTCAGGTACTGCACTTCCTGCAACTGGGTATGATTCTTCTCAGACTCTTATTACTCCTATTAATACAGGTGCAACATCAGATATTTGTATTGATGCGGCGACATTAATTGTAAGTGATGGTGATGGAAATTCAATATCATATGCAAGTATAGATCAAAATAATTGTTTATTCATTAATGTTCATGATGGAACACCTCCATGTACTGATACAGATAGTGATGGTGTGTGTGACGATGATGAAGTTGTAGGGTGTCAAGATTCTATAGCATGTAACTATGATGCTAATGCGACAGATGCAGGTTCGTGTGTTTTTGCCTCTGATGTAGCAAGTGATTGTGAATCATGCTCTAATGATGGAACTGTGGTTGTAAGTGATTCAGATGATGATGGTATATGTGATGCTGATGATACATGTGATGGTGACTTAGATGCATGTGGTCAATGCGGAGGAGATGGAACTTCGTGCTTAGCTGATTGGACTGTTCAATCAGGATTAAATGGGAATAGTTTTGTTCCTTCTGATTTAAATATTTTAATTGGCGATACAGTTGAATGGGTAAATGTTTCAGGATTTCATAATGTAAATGGTTTTCAATCAACTTTCCCTGATAATCCAGAATCTTTTGGTTTTTCTTCGCCATCTAATGATAGCTGGACATATTCTTATACATTTACAGTTGCAGGAATATATGATTATCAATGTGATCCTCATGCAGGAATGGGCATGATAGGCTCGGTTACTGTTGGTACAGGAGGTTGTACAGATTCTAATGCTTGTAATTATAATGCTTCTGCTGACTTTAATGATAATTCATGTGTTTTTGCTTCTGATGTAGTAAGTGATTGTGAATCATGTTCTAATGGAGCTGTGGTTGTAAGTGATTCAGATGATGATGGTATATGTGATGCTGATGATACATGTGATGGTGACTTAGATGCATGTGGTCAATGCGGAGGAGATGGAACTTCGTGCTTACCAGTAGATGTTCCAATTCAAATATCAACATCTATAGATATTAGAGGGCTGCAATTTAATTTAACAGGTGGTGGAACATTTAGTTATGA
>CAYVBB010000224.1:0-1079 GCA_964448515.1 uncultured bacterium
CCCTCCTATTAAAAATCCTTTAGTTCTCATATCAGAAGCAGCCCATATTAAGTCCCCCACTCTCTGAAAACCAAACATAGAATAATAAATAAAAAATGGAATCATATTTACATTATAATTTGAATATGCAGTACCTGCTGCAATAAAAGAAGAAAGGGAGCCAGCTTCACTAATACCTTCTTCAAGTATTTGTCCATCTTGAGCTTCTTTATAATACAAAAATTGATCTGAATCAACAGGATCATAAAGTTGTCCTTGATGTGAATAAATACCAATTTTTCTAAATAAAGGATCAATACCAAATGTCCTGGCCTCATCAGGAATAATAGGGACTATATTATTACCAATAATAGAATCATCACACAGTATAGTTAAAAGTCTAACAAAAGCCATAGTGGTTGACATTTCTCTTTTATTTGAACCATCAAGCAGTTCTTGAAAACTATCAAGTTTGGGAGCTTTTAAAGGTTTACAATTGTTAGATCTGAATGGTAAAAAACCACCTAAATTATTTCTTTTTTCTAATAAATATTTAATTTCTTCACTTTTTTGATGAGGTTTATAAAATGGTGCATCACCACACTCCTTATCACTTAAAGGTATATCAAAATGTGTTCTGAATTTTAATAATTCTTCTTCATTTAATTTTTTCTGCTGATGAGTAATATTTCGTCCTTCACCTGCTTCACCTAATCCGTACCCTTTTATAGTCTGTGCTAAAATAACTGTTGGTTTATCTTTTTGACTAATCGCATTACTATATGCTGTGTAAATTTTAGCAGGATCATGACCACCAAATTTTAAATTTTCTAATTCTTGATCAGATAAATCTTTAACAATATTACTTAATTCTTCATTTTTATTCCAAAAATTTTCTCTAAAATACTTTCCACCTTCAACGATATATTTTAATAGTTCACCATCTGTCATATCATTTAAATGTTCTATCAATATATTATTTTCATCTTTTTCAAATAAATTATCCCATTGAGATCCCCAAATTACTTTTACTACATTCCATCCAGCTCCACGAAATGCTCCCTCAAGCTCCTGTATTATCTTACCGTTTCCTCTGACTG
>CAYVBB010000225.1:0-1009 GCA_964448515.1 uncultured bacterium
GCCCCAAGATCAATGGCGGTAATTAATCCTATCAAAATAGTAATTGAGAATTATTCAGAAGGAAAAATTGAATCTCTTAAAGCTCCCAACCATCCTCAAAATGATACTATGGGAAATAGAGAAATTTTCTTTAGCAGAGAGATATTTATAGATCAAGAAGATTTTAAAGAAGTTATCCCAAATAATAAATTTAAGCGACTTGCAATTGGAAAAGAGGTTCGATTAAGAAATGCTTTTATTATCAAAGCAAACAGAGTTGAAAAAGATAATAAAGGAAATATAATTACAATCTTTTGCACTTATGATCCAGAAACCTTAGGTAAAAATCCAGCTGATGGCAGGAAAGTAAAAGGTGTAATTCATTTTGTTGAATCCAGTAGAGCAATCTCAGCAGAGTTTAGAATTTATGATCGTCTTTTTTTAGAAGCAGACCCTTCAAAATTTGAAAATATGTCAACTATAATTAATCCTAACTCACTAGTAATTAAACATGGCTATGTAGAGCCAAATCTTGAAGGGGCTGAGATAGAAAAAGCATATCAATTTGAACGCGAAGGATATTTTTGCAGAGATAGCTCTGATAAAGGTTTAGTGTTTAATAAGACAGTTGGATTGCGAGATACTTGGAATCAATAGTTAATGTTATCTATCCAACTAGATAACGGCTGAATTTCAGAATATTTTGTTAAATCAATTTGAAGAGGTGTCACAGATACATAATTGTTAGAAATTGCATGAAAGTCAGTTCCCTCAGCATTATCAGCTTCTTTGCCATTTTCCCCAATCCAATACAATGATGGATCTTTCGAGTCCTGAATACTTGGTGCTGACTTGTGACGATTTCCAAGGCGAGTACTCTTAATTCCCAAGATCTCATGCATTGGAACATCAGGAACATTCACATTGATAATAGTGTTGTTAGCTAATGGAGCTTTATCAATTTGATCGACAAGAATCTTAGCAATATTTCCAGCAGTATCAAAATGACTACCCTCCCAACTAGCTAATG